>QHYL01000426.1 GCA_003224105.1 Acidobacteriota bacterium
GCGAATCCCATGAACTCGATTCGCACGACGTACCTGCCGCGCGCCAGGCCCGAGAGGCTGAACTTTCCTTCCGAATTGGTGGCAGCAACATATTTCTTTCCGGTGAGCGTATTCGCCGCGGTTACAGTAACGCCCGGCAGCGGTGTCTTGCCGCTGCGCGCCGATCCCGTGATTTCAAACGTGAGGGAGGCCGGCGCCGGCGGAGTCGCTGGAACCTGCGTTGCCGGAGCGGGCGACGTCGCATCTTGCTGTACAGGCACGGGAGGAGGAGGCGCCTCTTGCCCGCTCGATCCGCTGGAATCGAACGCCAAAAGGATTGCGCCGAAACAAAAAATGAATACGCTGCGCCTGAAGAATTTCAAATCGAAGACTCCCCGGTGAATCTTACTGCTGCGGAGGATCGGGCTTCTTGTCGCCCTGTGGCTTGGCCTGGCCTGGCGCCATTCCCATTTCCTGCATCCGCTTCCACTGCTCGGGCCCGACGACCATAACCATCTTTGGCACAAAGGCGTTATTTTGCACGGCCCCGCGCACGAACACGTGGTCCCCCACCTGGATATCCGCCATCGTCACGCTTTCGCGGCCTTTGCGCAAAGAAGTTTCTTCGTTCAACTCGAGCGTTTGCGTTACGTTGTCCGGCCGGAGCACGGTAATTTTCGGCGCATCCACGGACTTGACTTCGCCAAAAACGAAGTCTTTCCCGAGCTCGCCGCCACCCATCATCATTCCGCCGGCGGGGCCGCCCATACCAGGCCCGCCCGGCCCAGCGCCAGTGCGCCCAGCCACAACCGCTGCCGTCAGATCCTGATCGCCGCTTCCTTCTGTACGGATCAAAACCATGTCCCCTACTTTGAAGTCCGCGAGCTTCGCAGTTTGCCTGTCTTTGCGGTATTCGGTCTTGTCGGTCAGCTTCACTGTGACGCTGGCGCCATCCATCCTCGTCAGCTCCAGCGCACCATCCTTAATGGAGGTGATTTTTCCCATCACGCCGCGGCCGCGCCCCTCCTCTGGGCGTTGGTTTTGGCCTGCCCCTTGCGGCGGAGCCGCCTGTTGCGCGGGGGCCGGTGCGGCTGCCAGCAAAAGCCCCAGAATCCCCAGGAACAAGGGAGATTGGTTCCAAACTCGGCAAAACCATTGTTTTGTACCCATGCTTGCGTTCTCCTTGGCAGACTTCTTCCAGTAGAAAGACGTACCCGCCGGGGGAAAAGTAACGGGCCTAAATCCAGCAGCTGAGAAGGCAAACACCCCAGTTCTATTTCCTGCGGATGGGCGCCAAAGTTCCCGACAAACGATCACAAAAAGAGTTCGGCTTTACCGGTTTTTTGTCTACTTTTCGCGGAGGATCACTTCGCCTTGGCCCACAAGCTGGTCGTTGAGCCACAAGCGATACTTGTATGTCGCGGCTTTGCTTCCGGGGCGAGCCGGGCCGCTAAGCAGGCGGATACCGGAAGGGGCCTGAAAGACGTTGGAAGAAAAGGGGCAGCGGTTTACATCAAACTCCACGCGCAAATTTCCCGCGTCGGAAATCCAGGACACCTGGTCGCCGGGATCCAGCACCACCGCCTGTGGAATGAGTCCTACAAGAACAGGGCGTTCCGCCATTTTGTCCTTCCGTCAAGATACAGCGTCCGGTTAGATTTTTCCTCAAAAAGCCAATATCGGAGTGACGATAGCACAATCCGTCATCGCGTATCCTACGGTGTCTGTCGGCGGGATTCGTACAAAAAGAAAAATTTCATCATTTTCACAACCTCACTGTCCTTCCGTACATCTTAGTTCATGTCACCTGTACGTCGTTGCGCTTGACCCCCTTCCAAGCGCACCCGTAGACTGAAGTTGCAGGTTCGAGGCGCGAAGTTCTGGCTGAATCTCAGCTTGCGAATGACGCAATTCAAGAGCGCCTATATCGAAGCGGAGGATTCTGCCGGATGGCTTCTGTCCCACGGTATTTAACTATCCCGTTGCCGAATGGCTCGCGGATCTCGATTCTTCACTCCCTGCCTTTTTTCCTCGTGCATCTCGCCGCGCTGCTGATTTTCTTCATGCCGTTTCATTGGTATTACTTGGTGACTACGCTGGCGGTGCTCTTCGTGCGCATGTTTTTCGTCACCGCCGGCTATCATCGCTATTTTTCGCATCGCTCGTTTAAGACCAGCCGCGCGTTCCAGTTTGTCATCGCCTTCATGGCCATGTCGTCTTCACAGAAAGGCGTGCTCTGGTGGGCGGCGCATCACCGGCATCATCATCGCTATTCCGACCAGGAGCTGGATTTGCATTCGCCCACGCTCTTCGGCTTCTTCTGGTCGCATATCGGCTGGATTCTTTCCGACAAATACAACGACACGCGCATGGATTACATCGGGGACTTCGCGAAATTTCCAGAGCTGCGCTGGCTGAACAAGTATCACATGGTGCCTCCCGCCGTGCTCGGCGCCGCGGTGTGGCTGATCGGCGGATGGCCGCTGTTTGTCTGGGCGTTCTGCCTGGGCACCGTGCTGCTGTGGCACGACACCTTTACCATCAATTCGCTGTCGCACCTTTTTGGCTCGCGCCGGTATGAGACCGGCGACACCAGCCGCAACAACTGGCTGCTTGCGCTGCTCACCCTCGGCGAAGGTTGGCACAACAACCATCACCACTTCATGGCTTCAGCGCGCCAGGGATTCTACTGGTGGGAAATTGACATCACCTATTACACACTGAAAGCCATGTCGTGGCTGGGCCTTGTTTGGGACCTCCGCAAAGTCCCCGCGCATATACTTGCCGACCAGCCTGTCGCCGCGTAGTACGGGCAATCCCGAACCCGATGGATTTTCAGGGGACAGGGATTCCTGCCTCCGGGCCGGTTACCGTTTTACCAGCATCAAAGCAAAACTAATCCGCGGCGGATGCCAACGGACACGGCTTCGGTGCGAGTTGCTGCGCCGAGCTTGCCGAGGATGGATGCAACGTGGAATTTCACGGTGTGCTCGGAGATCGCGAGTGTCGCAGCAATTTCCTTGTTCACGAGTCCGTCGGCGAGCATCTGCAGAACTTCGCTTTCGCGCGGCGTGAGCGGCTCAGCGAGTTCGTTCAGCTCGCGCGAGCGAGCGGGCGCCGAGGCGAATCCATTGGCGGTGACTTGCGCCGCAACCTGCGCGGGATGCAGCACGAGCAGGCCGCTGGCGGCGGCTTGCAGCGCGGCAACGAGTTGCTCGGGGGAGACGTCGTTTGGCAAAACGGCGCGAACACCCTGACGAAGCGCAGCGAGAGAAGGGGCGAGTGACGCAGGTTCCACAAGGACGACGATGTTGAAGTCGGACGCGAGGCCAGAAGCGACGAAAGAGTTGAGAAACGATTCGAGCGGTTCACCAGTTGAGTCAACAAGGATCACATCTGCGGGTACGTCATCCAGACGATGGTCGAGGTCGTCAGGATTCGCGACGCTGCCCGCGATTGCGACACTGCGGGAAACAAGAAGATTTTCCAAGCCGGACCGGGCGAGAGGAGAAGACGCGACAATGAAAACGGAGATCACGCCGCGACGGAACTCCTCGCGTTCAGCGGATTCCCAAGCTGCACCGTGACGCGGCGAATTCGCTGATAATCGCCGCGCAGAAATTCGAGGCGCAAGACGCGCGGGCCATTTCCTTGAAGCGCGCGCGCGAGATCTTCGAGGGATTTGAAGCGTTTCCCTCCCGCGCCCAGCAGAATGTCGCCGGCCAGAAGCGAGGCGAGCGCAGCCGGGCTTTCCGGCTCCACTTCGAGGACGACCAGGCCAAAGGTTTTGCCGCGACTCGCAGTGCTGGGAATGAATGCAGAGTGCAGCGTGACGCCGAGCCGGTTGTCGTTCGGAGTTGCGGAGAGAAACTCGCGCACAGCGTTGCTGGGAATCGCGAGTGCTAACCGGCCTGAGACCATCGTGTTGATGCCGACGACGCGGCCGCGCGCGTCGGCTAGCGGCCCGCCGGAGTTTCCCGGCGCGAGGCGCACTTCGGCCTGCACCCAGGAATGCGGCCCCAATCCGCGGAGCGGGCCGACTCCCTGAATCACGCCCGTTGCGAGCGCGCCGACGAAGCCCAAGGGATTGCCGATGGCAATCGCGAGCTCGCCGGGACGCACTTGCGAAGAATCTGCAATAGAAACTGCTGGGAGATTTGCAGCGTCGATGTGAAGTTGAGCGAGATCTCGCAAAGAGTCGCGCGAATGGATAGTGGCTTGGAATTCGCGGCCATCCCACAACTGAACCGTGGGACGAGTGCTGCGCACAACGTGAGCGTTAGTGACTAAGGTTCCCTCACTTGACCAAATGACTCCGGAGCCCGAGCCGCGGCCACCGGAATGAATGAGAACTGTCGAGCGGCGGAGCTGTTCCGCGATTTCGCCAAATCCCGGGATGGCCATGTTACTGAGCTCCATGCGCGCGTTCGCCAACGATAATGTTGGCTTCCTGAAGAGCCCCGCCGCGAACGAATTTGAGTGGCAAGGATTTCCCAATGGATTCGGCGCCAAGCCGCCCGTGAACGTCTTCAAGACGAGTGACGGAATTGCCGGCGAGAGCCACAAAAATGTCGCCAATGACGATGCCAGCCTGGTCTGCTGGACCTTCCGGTTCGACCTCAAGGACGATCGCCGCAGTCTTGTCATTCCGCTGAAGCGTTCGCCGAAGCGCATCCGGCAGACGCACCGTTTGCAAACCGACACCAAGATAGCCGCGCGGGATGTGGCCTTTCTGCAGAAGCGTTTCCACGACACGGTTCACCGTCGGAGCAGGAACGGCGATGGCGCCAAAGCGTGCGAAACGGGGAGTGGCGATGCCGATGACTTGGCCATGCGGGTCAACGGCCGCGCCGCCAACGGCCGTCGGCTGCACGCCGATGTCGAGGCGAATGTACGGAGCAAGCGCTGCGCTAGTCCAAGTGCGACGCTCCGCGACAACCAAACTTACGGTGCCGAGGGCAGCTACAGGGCCGCTGGCGCGCGTGCGCCCGACAACCAGCGCGAGGCTGCCGGGCTTGACTGCGGAGACGTCGCTCGTTTCCACAACGGCTGAAGTGGCTTCAGCGCATTTCAGGACGGCTAGGTCGGTGGAAGCATCGCGTCCTGCAATAGTAGCCGCGATGACACGGCCGTCGGGCAAAGTGATTTGAATGTCTTCGTCGCGGCGCAGTGCATGTTCGGCGGTGACGATGACTCCGGGGCGCCATACGACGCCGCTGGATGAGCCGCGAGCTTCCGTGTGTACGGCGACCGCGCTGGCGGCGGCGCGATCGGTGGCCTGCGCCAGGGCGTTGGATAGTGCAATGAGTTCTGCGGACATTTAAGGAACCTCCATGAACAAGATGCCGCAGGCATGGAGGCGTTTACATCCGCCAAATGGCTAGGTTTCGGACCTGGAAGAAAGGCTAGGGAGACTGAGGAAGTCCCTCGGCTGCGGCAAAGTATCCCGGCACGAAGCTCACTCTCTGGAATCGCCACACCCGAGCCATCCTGGCTTGAGACGGGCGGCTACTGACGCCCTTTTCTTCAATCCCACAGTAATGCCAGCTCGCAGAATTTTTCCCCGGCTTCAATGGGAACAGTGAAGCGCACGTCGACCTTCTTTGCGCCGGAAATCTCCAGCGCTTTCCGGAAAAAGCCAAGAATCACAAACCCCATGATCCTGTGATTGCAGGAAAATCCGACGTACTGGATGGTTGCGCTGTTCGGTCCCTTCATTTCCGGAATGATCTGAACGCCGTCGAAGTAGGTGGAGTGAACGGCGGCAATCCTGCGGATGACAAACTCGGGCGAGCCAAGCCGTACGAACATTTTATAAATGCCGCTGAGCTGCTTTTCGATTACGGCTTCGGCGCGCTTGACCAATTCTTGTTCGTTTCCGCCAGCTGTTTCCCGGATGTCGGCCTCAAGAAAACGTGAAAATGCGTCGCAGGAATACCACGAGGAAGGCGAAATGGGCCGCTCGAAGATCTCCCGGGTTTCCGGGTCCAGGTGAGAAACGATTTTGTCCAGCTGTGCTTTTCCCGCCCGGGCCTTTATTGCTTCCAACGTGTCCAGCACGGCGGTGCCCTTGATGTGCAGCATTCTCTGTCCTCGCCTGCGGTGCATGTTCTAAGGACGGGTGCTGATTACAGGTTAATACATGAGCGAATGCGTGCGGTTCCGATGCGGCTTAAGAAGCAAGGGCGGTGACCACCACAACTGCAAATTGGACTCATCTAGCGATTTCCTTAATACGAAGGATTGAAACTTCGCGGCGCTTTTTTGCGGAAATCTGCGCCTGGAATTCTTTTGGAGCGTAAAATAGAACGGCAGCGGAAAGGGGAGGATTTATGTCCAAGAAGCTGAAGGGTGCCTTGCCGACCCCAAAGAAAACGCGTGCCGCGAAGACCACGCCGACTCATGAAGAGATCGCGTTGCGCGCCTACGAGATTTATCTGGAACGCGGGGGAGCTTCCGGCGATGCTTTGGAAGACTGGACCCGCGCTGAGCGCGAGCTCACGGAGAAAAAGAGTAAGCCGCGCGGGAAAGTAGGTCCGAGGCTGGTGGCCGCTTAGGACTCCGCAAAATCAAAGGGTGGAGTGGCGCAAACTGTAGTGCTTCACCTCTTCCAGGCTTGTTCTGCCCCTGCCCGTTTGCTTCAATATCTACGCACCTCATCGAAAATACTGGATAAAAGAATAGAACGCGACCAGAACGACCGTAAACAAGACAACCAGGGAAGTTCTTAGGCGGCTCGGCCGTTTCGCTTTTTCAAACAGGTCGGCGATGGCGGAACTGAGAAAATACACCTGCAGAGCGGTCACGAGACTCGCGGCCATTTCAACCAAAGCAATTTGTTGAATCAGAGAGAATACAAAGATCGCGCCGCACGCCACGGAGGCAGCGAGACTCAAGGCAATCGCAAGAATGTAGCGAACCATGTTCGTTTCTTGCACTTTTTCGCTCGCGCGCCATGCTCTTTTTGCAAATTCCTGCGCGGTGACTCGGCACTTAGCCCCGATAGCTTTTTATTGTAGCGGAGGATGCAATTCTGGAGAGGCGATAGTATCCGAAGCGGCGAAATCGTCATCCAAGACAATATCCCGTATTAAGGAGAAGGCGATGCAATTACGTCCACTGGGGAAAAACGGGCCGCTCGTTTCGGCCATAGGTTTGGGCTGCATGGGAATGTCCGAATTTTATGGGCCGCGGCACGATGCGGAATCGACGGCGACGATTCATCGCTCGATCGAGCTGGGCATTGCGTTTTTGGATACAGCGGACATTTATGGGTATGGCGACAATGAAGTGCTGGTGGGCCAAGCGATTCGGGGAATGCGCGAAAAGGTCTTTCTGGCGACCAAGTTTGGGATTGTGCGCGACAAGGCGAATCCTGCCGTGCGCGGCCTGAACGGGCGGCCGGAATATGTGCGTGCGAGTTGCGACGCGAGTCTGAAGCGGCTGGGCGTGGCCACGATCGATTTGTACTACCAGCACCGCGTGGACCCAAATGTGCCGATTGAAGAAACCGTGGGGGCCATGGCGCAATTGGTGAAGGCGGGGAAGGTGCGCTACCTGGGATTGTCGGAAGCATCCGCGGCGACGATACGGCGCGCGCACAAAGTACACCCCATCGCGGCGCTGCAGACGGAATACTCCCTATGGACGCGTGATCCGGAAGATGACATTCTTGCGACGACGCGCGAACTTGGCATTGCATTCGTCGCTTACAGTCCGCTGGGGCGAGGATTCCTGACGGGGCAGATCAAGCGCTTCGAAGATTTTGCGCCAGATGATTACCGGAGAAATTCGCCGCGGTTCCAGGGAGAGAATTTCCAGAAGAATCTGGATCTTGTGGCCCGTGTGGAGGCCATTGCGAAAGAGAAAGGCTGCACGCCTTCGCAACTGGCGCTAGCCTGGTTGCTGGCACAAGGTCAAGACATTATTCCGATTCCCGGCACGAAACGGCGTAAATATCTGGAGGAGAATGCCGGCGCGTTGAACATCAAGCTGTCGGAGCGCGACTTGAAACGCATTGACGAAGTAGCTCCGCATGGAGCGGCCTCGGGCTCGCGCTATCCGGAAGCTATGATGGCGCTGGTGGGGCGCTGAGGCCGCCGAAAGCTCATTCGTCTGGATCATCTCCAAGATGGGATAGAGAAAAACAGCTTTTCATTGACCACCGGTGCGCAGCGCGGGGAGCGTAAATTTCGGTGTGACCTCCTTGCGCTTCGACCAATCGTGGTAAGTGTGGCACTCCGAGCAGCGCGAGTCGGCGTGACCGGGGCCGGGCGCGTGGCAAGTCTTACAGGTTGCGATGCCGGGTAGCAGGATGTCGCTCGATTCCGTGCTCGTTAGAGCTTTTGCGTGGCAGCTCACGCACGCGAATCCGCGATGCGCGTCGTGATCGAACTTAGCATGCGGCATCCATTGCGTTCTTATATTGGCGGTTGCCACTTGGGGCAGCACGGTGTTTTGCGAAGTCTTTAGATCGTGACATTGCTTGCAGGTCTTGCGCCAGAGAAGTTCTTCCGCATCAGCGGTTCGTTCTGCTACCCATTGTGCCGGAGTGAGTACGCGTATTTGAGGCGTCAGCGGCTTGCCGCTCAGATCGCGTCCTGGATCGCGCTGCACGCGAACCTCGGCCGGATGAGCGTTGATGTATTGCTGAAATTGTTTGACCAAGAACGCGTGCACGATTTCCGGTTTGTCGTGTGGAACGCCGTCCTCGAAGCGCTTGTCGAATGTCAGCAGATGACATGCTGCGCAGGTGTCAGCGAATTTTACCGGCGCCATAAACTCGCGGCCGGTGATCGGCTTGGGTGCTTTGAGGCTTTCAATGGAGGCCGGAAGAAACTCATCGCTGTCTTTGTAGCTGACTGCTGCGGTGCGATATTTCGCATCAGAATGAGCCAAGTCGGGAGCAGCGGCCGCCGGGCGATGACAATTACCGCAGTCGAGATTCATGAGGGTGCCATTCGGCCCGCGGCGGATAGGTTGCATGTGAATCGCGTGATTGAGTTTGACCGTGGCAGGATCGCTTACCGGGACGCCGGTGACGGAGCGTAGCGCCGCGAATTCGGGATGCACCTGTTCGAAACTATATATTTTAGCGACATACCGCGTATCAGGAAGACTGCTCTTTAGATCAGCGTGACAACCGGCACAGGCGTTGTCACTCACGGCAGAAAGGATGGCAGGGCCGCGATGTTCTGCGTGACAAGGCGCGCAATTGGGTGCAGGGATTTGCGAGGAATGATGAGCAGGGCCATCGTGGCAGGCGAGGCAGGCGCTATCGGCGGCTCTTGCGGAAAACGTTTCGGCTTGGCGCAAATGGCAGGCGGAGCACTCTTTTTCCAAAACGGCGTGGGCACGCGACAAGCGGCCGCTGCTGTAGACGTGGGGATCGCGAGACAGGCTTTTTTCTGCGATCCAAAAGAGAGCCAGCAGAAAGAGCACAAGGCTGATCCACAATTTGGCGCGCTTGAGCGGCGTCGGCCTCTTGAAATAATTGAGGTCGATGCGCTGTGCGAGTCTCTTTGTCGTGCGCGTTCGCGGCATAACGTATTCCAAGCTAACGGCCGACAGCTAATAGCTAACAGCCAATACAAAAACGGAGTAAGAAAGACAAAACACGAACTCAACTTCAATAGCGCAGCGCCATCACAGCGTGAACGGCACCGAGCAAAATCAGCACAAGCGAAAGCGGAATGTGCACTAGCAGCCAGCCGTGGAGCCAGCGGTGCAGTTGCTCCTGGCGAGCGAGCTGGCGCGCTTCGTTGCAAATATCTTCGAGATCGCTAAGTGAGGCATGAGCCGCGGCAGGCAGCAGGGCGCGCAGCCCTGCAAACGCACCGCTCGCCGCTGGAGCGTCCGCGAGCCGGTTGCTGTTTTTCGGATGTTCGAGAAAGGGACGCATTTCGCTCAAATAGAAACCGCGGAGCGGCGCGCTTTGCTCTTTGCTCAATAAAATGATTTCATGGGCGGCGGCGACGGCCGCGCTAGCTCCGGCACTGACTGCTGCGGACGTTCGCAAGGGAACAGCGGTAGCGGCTATTGGGCGCAGCGCAGTAAACCCACCGGCACGCTGGGTTTCTTCCAGGGTGGATTTTGGAAAGCTCAGACTCCCGCACACGATTTCCATCGCACGGTCGGCCTCTTCGCGCAAAAGCGAGCGGACGTGGCCAATCTCATCGTAAATCGTTTCGAGGGGCACATCGCAGGTCATGACCCGCGGAATGTAGTGTTGCAGAGCCGCGCCAAAAACGCCGCTGGCAACCGTGACAATAAGAAGCCACATCAGCAAGCGCGTGAGGGTGCCGCCAAAATGAAAACCGCCATGAAAGAGAATCATCGGCAGCGCAAGCAGGCCGAGCCACAGGTGGCCGCGCATCCAGGTTTGCGCGCGGCCCAAGCGCCAGGTGGGCACGCGCTTTCGCGCGCCGAGCAGCGCGGCAAAAATCATGAAGGCGAAACCGATGATGCCAAACAACAGGCCAATCACGCTGCCGCCGCGAGAACCTTGCGGCGAATTTAGCGCGTAGATGAAGTACACGATCAAAGAGATTGCAAGAATCGCAAGTGCGGCGATGGCCCAGGTGCGGTGCGTGCGGTCGATTTTCATTTCGCGCTGGTCTGGCTGAGCATTTCGGCGAAAAATGTTTTTGGATCGACACGATGCGCGGCATCGTGTGGGCAGGCGTAAACGCAGCTTGGTTCTTTCAAGTGCGTGCAGAGATCGCAGGAAGTCGCTTTCTGCTTGATGGCCGCTTTCTTGCGGCCGGCATTCTCGGGGTCGTCCGCCAGCACTTCAAACGGATGCAGATTGATATTGCCGTAAGGACAATTGCGGGCGCAGAGGCCGCAGCCGATGCACCAATCCTCGATGATCACTTCGAGCGAATTGCGGCGGCGAATCGAACCGACCGGGCAGCCGACCATACAAAGCGGATCGCGGCATTGCCGGCAGCTCGTGGCGACGAGATAGCGATCAAATCGGAGACCGTCGCGCACCAGGCGCGTGACGCCATCATGCGCATCGGCGCACGCATTCACGCAAGCGTCGCAGCGCGTGCAATTTTGCAGGTCGAGAACCAGCAGACTTTGCGCTTCCATCAATCCTTGCGAAAGAAACTGGTCGATGGGAACGCTATGGACCATTTGCAGACGTTGCTTGTTGGCAGCGCTGCGCTCGACGGCGATGGCCTCGATGCCGCTTCGAACACTGGGGAAACGGACGACCATGTCGCGGAAATCGTCGCCGGAAATACGCACGAGTTCGACGTGGTCGAGCGCGGTGCAAGTCGCGGTGCGAACGCCGCCACTCAGCAATCCAATTTCGCCGAAATAGTCGCCGCGAGAAAGATAGGCTAGCACCACTTCGCCGCCGGGATAGTTCTCTGAAACTTTGACGAAGCCGATACGAACGAGGTAGAAGCTATCCGCTGGTTCGCCCTGTCGCACGATGGTTTGGCCGGGGGCGAAACGCTGAAGTTCGACGCTCTCTTTGATATGAGCAATGAATTCCGCCGAGAGGTTCGCGAACATCGGCACGCCACGCAGGTGATTCTCAAGTGCCCGGCGGCGGTAGGTTTCGTCAAGCTGCGCGCGAAACGTCTTGTTCTTGAGCATGATGTCCAGGACATTGCGCAGCATTTCGTAGGCCACAACGTCGGACTCTGCAATGACTGTGGCGGAACGCGGATAGAAATTCATGCACGTCATTTCGCCGAATAAATCACCGGGGCTTAATTCCGCGACGGGATTGCCGTAGGAGAGGTCCACAGAAGCATCGATAGGAATCGTGCGGTCGCGCGCTTCGTCTTCGCGCGTGTCTTCTTCGCGGCCAACAAGGGTGCTGGTCAATCGCTTGAAAAAGCCTTTGGCGCCGCCTTGCGTCTTAACGTGAGCGATGGGCGAAGAAATCGAAACTCGCGCGCGGCCCTCAACGATATAGAATGCCGTGGAGCCAAATTCACCTTCGCGGCAGATGACTTCGCCTTTGCGGAAGCGGCGCTTGACGATGGCGCCGCGATTTAGCTCAAGAAATGTCCCAGAGACACCTTGGAAAACAGGAATCTGCAAAAGTTCTTCGGCTTCAAAAATCTCCGCACGAGAATCAGCGGCAATTGCCGTTCCCGCAAGTCCCCTGTTGGTGAGTGCGCCGGTAGGGCAGGAAACCATGCACTCACCGCAAGAGATACAAGTGGAACCACCCATCGGCGCGTTCAAATCGAAAGCGATGACTGCGGAATAGCCTTTTCCCATGCGGCCGAGCACGAAATTATTCTTGACCTCGTCGCAGCCGCGAATGCAGCGGTCGCAAAGAATGCACGCGTCGTGATCGACGGCGATGGCGAGTGAAGAATCGTCTTTGCCACGGACGACCATGCGTTTCGCAAAACGCGGCTGAGTAATGCCAGCGGCTTTTGCGAGCGCTTCGAGTTCGCAGTCGCCGGATTTTTCCTGCCGCGCGCATGGTGAAGGATGATCGGACATCAACAATTCGAGCAGCGTCTTGCGAGCATTCAAGACCTTTTCCGAATTGGTGACCACCTTCATGGCTGGTTCGACTGGGCGTACACACGATGCGGAAAGTACGCGCGCGCCGGTATCCACAACGCATAAGCGGCAGACACCGACCGGAGTTTGGTTTTGCAGGTGGCACAGTGTAGGAATGTTGATGCCGTTCATGCGGGCCGCGTCGAAAACGGTGGTTCCGCTGGGCACACGCACGGATTTGCCGTCGATGCTGATTTCGATCATTCCCGGGAGAGGCGCAGAAGTGGTCATGGCCGAATACCGACTCGTTGAGCTTCACCTGTGCGTGACGCGGCGGTGAAACAAATCCCGCTCGGGCACTGTCCCTTCAGAACGTGCGCATCAATTTCTGCGCGAAAATGCTTTAGCACGGATTGAATCGGAGCCGGGGCGATCTGGCCAAGACCACAAATGGATGTTTGGCTCATGGATTGGGAAAGATCGTCGAGAAGCGCGAGATCGGCCTGATATTGCGGCTCGGAGACAGAGCCCTGGGTCCAGCGAACAAGCAAGTCGGTCATTTTTTGCGAACCTAGGCGGCAGGGAACGCACTTGCCGCACGATTCATTGCGGTAAAAACGCACGGCGTTCAGCGCCATGTCCAGCATGCACGTCGTGTCATCGCAAACAATGATCGCGCCGGAACCCAGCATGGATCCCGCGTCCGCCAGCGCCTTGAAATCGAGGCGTACGTCCACCATCGAAGCGGGCAGGTAACCCGAAGATGGGCCTGAGGGAGCGAAGGCCTTCAAAGAACGTCCGCCGCGGACGCCGCCAGCGTGTTTGAAGATTACCTCGCGCATCGGCGTACCCATGGGCACTTCAAAAACGCCGGCGCGCTCAACTTGGCCGCTGACCCCCACGAATTTCAGTCCGCGCGATCCGTTGACCCCTTGCGCGGCGAACCAGTCCAAGCCGCGTGCCAGAATTTGTGGCACGTTGATGAACGTTTCTACGTTATTGATGACAGTCGGTTTCTGCCACAGGCCAACTTGGCCCGGGAACGGAGGTTTGTTGCGCGGTTCGGCGCGATGGCCTTCAATGGCTTCGATGAGCGCGCTTTCTTCTCCGCAAATGTAGCCGCCGGGACTGACAAACACTTCGAGATCGAAGTCGAGATCGCTGCCACGGATTTTCTTGCCAAGCAGGCCCGCTTGATAGCAACGGCGAATCTCTTCGCCGAGGATTTCTTCCTGCATCGCGTATTCGTGACGAATATAAAGGATGCCGCGCTTCGCTCCGGTAACAAGGCCGGCGATGAGCATGCCTTCGATGACAAGGTGCGGCAGATGAGTCATGATAAAGCGGTCTTTGATCGTGCCGGGCTCGCTTTCGTCGGCATTGCAAACGATATATTTCACGGGATCGGGCTGCTTTCGCACCAGATCCCACTTCATGCTCGTGGGAAAACCGGCGCCACCCATGCCGCGAAGTTCGGCAGCTTTAAGCTGTGCCAGGACTTCGTCACAGTTGCGCGTCTGAATCAGCTGGCGCACCATTCCATATTTTTCGCCGTCACCGTACGGGTCTGCTTTGCACGCAACGCGTCCGTGTTCCGCGTGGGCCTCGCGAACTTCCTCGTTGCGAAGGGCCCCGCGCCCGATCTGCTCGGCGTTCGTAGCTGTGACATCCGTGAAAATCTGATCGTTGATCGAAACCGCGGGGGCGCGGTCGCAGCGGCCAAGGCAGGAAACATCACGAATTTGCACTTCTTCCGCCCGGGAACCCGCAAAGCGGCGCTCCAATTCAGCCCGCAGCCCGCAAGCTCCATTGAGATGGCAGCTCATGTCCGCGCAAACGCGAATTTCCGCCTTAGCCGGAAGCGCGAGATGAAAATGCGGGTAGAAGCTGGCGACGCTGTGAATCTGATAGAGGGGGGTTTGTGCGCGCTGGGAAAGCCCTTCGAGCTCCGCCTTGGGCAGAAAGCCGTAGCGAAGCTGGATAGCCCGAAGGTCGTCGAAGATCACGTCGTTCCGTCTCGCGCACAAAGCCGCGCTTGATGCGAAAAAAATGCGCGGCGCAGGTTGGAGTGCTGAATCCCCTGCATACTACTGAGCGTAAAGCGCGGTGTAAATAGCGCCAGGTTTACTTTTCGCGGCGCGTCGCCAAAAAGACAACGCAATCCGTTGACTTCTTTGCGCTGCAAACGTTATAAGCGAACAGATTCGCCCGGCGCTCTGAATGCACAACGCGAAAAGGTTCTTCCTGGTCTCCAGCCTCGTCTGTTTGCCGCTCCTGACGCTCCCTTTGACGCGGGCGCAGGAGAAAGAGCCAGTCAAATACATCGGTCCCGGATCGTGCGCGGCAACGAGTTGCCACGGAAGCGTCAAGCCCATTGCCGGAAGCCGTATTTTGCAGAATGAGTATTCGACTTGGATTCTTCAGGACAAGCACAGCCGCGCCTATCAGGCGCTGACGGGTGAAGTCGGCGAGCGCATGGCTACCATCTTGAAATTAGGTTCCAAGGCCGAGGAAGCTCCAAAATGCTTGGCGTGCCACGCGCTTTACATCACGCCGGAGCAGCGCGGGCGCGCGTTTGAAATATCAGAAGGCGTGTCCTGCGAGAATTGTCACGGACCGGCCTCCGCGTGGCTTGGTCCGCATACGACGCGCTCATGGCAGCATGAAAAATCCGTCGCGCTGGGCATGTACGACACGCGCAACGTGATTCATCGCACCGAGAAATGCCTGGAATGCCATCTGGGTACAAGAAACAAATTCGTCGACCACGAAATGATCGCCGCGGGGCATCCCGACTTGTATTTCGAGCTCGATTCGTTTTCTGCGGTAATGCCGCGGCACTGGAAAGTCCCTCGCGAATCGGAGCCCGGAAAGCCCGCGGAAGACGCGGCGTGGTCCGGCTTGCGCGAGTGGGCTGCGGGTCAGGCGGTGCAGTTGCGCGCGGCGATGGAGCGGCTGACCTGGCGCGCCAAAAACGAGCGCTTCGACAAAAAGGAGGTCTGGCCGGAATATTCGGAGCTTTCCTGCTTTGCGTGCCACCACGCGCTGGGGCCAGCAAGAGACAGCTGGCGGCAAGAACATGGGTACGCGGGTCGTCGTCCCGGCGACCCGGCGTGGAATGCTTCACGTTACGCGGTGTTTCGGTTGCTGGCAAAACAAATTGATTCCGCGAACGCGCAAGAGTTGGATCGGCAAATGCTCTTGGTTTCCGACGGGATGAGCAAACTCAATCCTGACCGGAACACGGTGGCCGCAGCTGCTTCTGCGGCAGCGCCGTTAGCTCAGCGCATTGCCGAGCGGCTCGCCACTATGCAGTACGACCAGGGCATTGTCTTGCGGATGCTGCAGCGCATTCCCGACGATGCAGAGAACCTCGCTCAAGCCGATGAACGCGCCGCTGAACAGGCGACCATGGCGCTGGATTCGCTCTATATTGCCTACAGCCGGGAGACCAAGCCGTCGAATGCCGCCGAAGTTCGCGCTGCGATTAACGGTCTCTTCCAGCAACTCGAGAACCCCTCCGCCTACAATGCAGATCAATTTGCATCAGCTCTCCGCCGCATCCGCCCTTTGCTGCAATAGTCTCCTAGTTACGATAAGGTGGTTTACTTGGCCAATCCTTAAAAGACTGATGAACTCTTTCGAAAAATGGTATTGCGGGTCAGCGCTGTGGCGTTATCTCACGCGGCGGCAACTGCTCCCGTGGATGCTCCATGGCACGGTGTTGGGCGAGCATGTGTTGGAATTAGGCGCGGGCGCCGGACCCGCAACTATAGAGTTAGCTAATCGGGCGCCTCGTATCACCAGTGTCGAATACGAGCATCACAGTGCGGTGAAGCTTCACACACGCGCCATGCATTCGAGCGTCAGCGTAATCCAGGGTGACGCTGGAGCCTTGCCTTTCCCTGATGCCACATTTTCCTCCGCAATTGCCATCCTCATGCTGCATCACCTGAAATCATCGGAATTGCAGAATCGCGCTTTCTCAGAGATTCACCGCGTGCTTCGGCCCAGCGGCGTTTTTCTTGCCTTCGACATTCCGAACGGCTGGATTCACCGAGTCGCCCACATCAAAAGTACGTTCGTGCCCCTGGATCCGGCGACGGCGGCCCGAAGATTGATTGCTTCGGGGCTCTCGAAAGTCACCCTGGATTCCCGTAGCGGAGGTTTCCTGATTCGCGCGATGCGTGCAAACTAGTATTTTCCCCTGCAAAATTCACCCGCGTTGACCCCCAGCAAGCCCACGGCTTAGCATGGAGCCATGTGGTTCCGCCGCGACAAATTTCCTCCCGGCCCCTACACCGGACTTAAAGGCTGGTCTTTCCGCGCGTTGGACCAAAGCCCGCTGGAAATGTTTACCGAATTGGCCCGCTACGGGGACATCGTCGGCATCCGCGTCGTCAATTTTCGCAACATTTTCGTCAATCACCCCGACCTCATTGAAGAGGTATTGGTTGGCCATCCGCGCCGCTACTTCAAGGGCCGCGTGTTGCGGGCGAACCGGCACGTTTTTGGGGAAGGGCTACTCACCAGCGAAGGTGATTTCTGGCTGCGGCAGCGGCGCCTGGTGCAGCCGGCCTTTCACCGCGCGCGCATCGCGGCGTACGCGGAG
>QHYL01000198.1 GCA_003224105.1 Acidobacteriota bacterium
TGAAGCGGGCGGGAGTCAAGTGCGGGGTGGGAACGGATCTGATTCTTCACTGGTACCGCTACATGCCGGGGCCGTACATTCGCGAGCTGAAAAATTTTGTGGCCGCCGGATGGACTGTGCCGGAGGCGCTGGTGGCGGCGACGAAAACGAATTCAGAGATCCTGGACATGGACGACCGCCTGGGAACGCTGGAGCCGGGCAAGCTGGCGGATGTGCTGGTGGTGGATGGGCGGCCCGACGAGAACCTGGATGATTTGGCTAAGATTGATCTGGTGATCCGCAATGGGTTCACGGTTGTGCAGGGCGGCAGAGTCACGATTCCGAGGCATGCGGTTGCCCCACCGCAAAAGAAGACTCAATAAAACACAGTTGCTTAAGGGCAGTCTAATCAGCAAGATAGGCAAAGAATTGTGGCTGATCTTTCAGGCAGAACTTCCTGCCTTTTTTCTAAGGGGTGGTTTGACGCTCGGAAAGCCTGGTAAATAAGGACTTAGCCCGATTTTTTCCACTGGACCTTACAATTCGCATTTGACAGAGCACGCCGTCTTCCTTATACTCTGTTGTTTGTCAGGGATGTTACTAACCTGAGTGGGGCGGTTCCGGATGTTTTGGAACCGTTGAGTTGGAAGGATTATCTTCGGTCCCGGAACAAGCAAGACGGAATGGGACGGAAGAGCGGCCGGAATGGGGCGCCTGCCCCGCAAAGCCGAGTAAGCCTCTCCGAACTGATACCAAGAGAACGCCTCTGCTCTACTCTTGGAGTGCGTACGGAGTTTCTTGCTGGTTGTTCCTCCGGATTCGCAGTAGACCTTTCAGCGCAAGTGTACGCTCTCGCGCAGTGTTGTCTGCGCGCCCGGCGAGAGCCCGCGAAGTTTTGCGCGCAAAAGTTTGGCCGCCGTGTGGCCGAAAAAGAGGGAAGGAAGACTGTGCCGACGTTTTCGCAACTGGTCCGTATGGGCCGCGAGGAAGTGATCAGCAAGACGAAGTCGCCCGCATTGATGGGCTGCCCGGAAAAGCGGGGCGTGTGCATTCGCGTGTATACGCAGACGCCGAAGAAGCCGAACTCGGCATTGCGCAAAGTGGCGCGCGTGCGGTTGACGAATGCGGTGGAAGTGACTACGTACATCCCGGGGATCGGCCACAATTTGCAGGAGCACTCGATCGTGCTGGTGCGCGGAGGCCGCGTGAAGGATTTGCCGGGTGTGCGGTATCACATCGTGCGCGGGACGCTGGATGCCGCGGGCGTCGAGAACCGCAAGCAGGGGCGGTCGAAGTATGGCGCGAAGCGGCCGAAAGCGGCGCAGGCGAAATAAGAGTTTCGAAGATTTGAAGGAGCGATAGAGAGCAATGCCACGCAAAGGATTAGTTTCGCGGAGAGTCCAGGCGACCGACCCGGTCTACGGCAATGACTTGGTGGAGAAGTTTATCTGCTCGATGATGTGGGAAGGGAAGAAGAGCACGGCGCAGCGCGTGTTCTACGGCGCGATGGACCAGGTGGCGAAGAAAAGCAACGACGACGCGCTGAAGATTTTCAAGAAGGCCGTGGAAAACGTGAAGCCGGTGCTGGAAGTCAAGACGCGGCGCGTGGGCGGCGCGAACTATCAGGTTCCGGTGGAAGTGAACCCGTTTCGCAGGCAGTCGCTGGCGATTCGCTGGCTGCTGCAATATTCGCGGGAGCGTGCGGGCAAAACGATGGTGGACAAGCTGGCCGATGAACTGATCGACGCGGCCAATGCGCGCGGCGGAGCCATCAAGAAGAAAGAAGATGTGCACCGCATGGCGGAGGCCAACAAGGCGTTCGCCCATTACCGCTGGTAAGAAAAATTTAAGGATAAGGAATTGGTGGAATCGTGAGCGAAGCAGTTGCAATCCGGCCCGGAGACAAAAAGGCTACTGGGACCATGGGACGAGCATACAAACTCGAAGACACCCGGAATATCGGGATCATGGCGCACATCGACGCCGGCAAGACCACGTCGACGGAGCGCATCCTTTATTACACGGGTGTGACTTACAAGATCGGTTCGGTGGATGAAGGCACGGCCACCATGGACTGGATGGAGCAGGAGCGCGAGCGCGGCATCACCATCACCAGCGCGGCGACGACCGCGGCCTGGGACCGCTTCGGCAAAAAGTACCGCGTCAATATTATTGATACACCGGGCCACGTGGACTTTACCGTGGAAGTGGAGCGCTCCTTGCGCGTGCTGGACGGCGCGGTCTGTGTATTCGACTCTGTCGCCGGCGTGCAGCCGCAGTCCGAAACAGTATGGCGCCAGGCGGACAAGTATCGCGTCCCGCGCATTTGTTTCGTGAACAAGATGGACCGCATGGGCGCCGATTTCGACCACGTCATCGGCACCATTCGAAAGCGTCTTGGAGCCCACCCCGTTCCACTGCAATTTCCCCTTGGCCGCGAAGATAATTTCATCGGCATCATCGATTTTCTGGAGGAAAAGGTAATTGTCTGGCTGGAAGAAACGCTGGGCGCGAAATACGAAGTCTTCGAAGTAGCAAAGCTTTGGGACAAAGCGTTTGTGGATTCGCGGCCGGATGTGGCCGCAGCCTTGAAGGCCTCCGCGATCGACAAGAAGTTCTACGACGAACATCGCAACAAGGTGGTTGAGTACATCGCCGAGCACGACGACGACCTGGTCGAAAAGTATCTGAATGGCGTGGTGCTCACTTTGGAAGAGATGCGCAAGTCGATTCGCAAGTCCACGCTGGCGCTGAAGATCGTGCCGGTGCTGGCAGGCTCCGCGTTCAAGAACAAAGGGATTCAGCCGTTGCTCGATGCGGTGGTCGATTATCTGCCGTCCCCCGTCGATGTTCCCCCGGTCGAGGGCACAAATCCGGCAAGCGACGAACTCGAAACGCGCCGCGCGCGCGACGATCAGCCTTTCGCGGCTCTTGCCTTCAAGATCATGTCCGACCCGTTTGTCGGACATGTGACCTACATCCGTGTTTATTCGGGTGTATTGAAATCGGGCAGCTACGTGTACAACTCCGTCAAAAGCTCGCGCGAGCGCATCAGCCGCCTGCTGCAGATGCACGCCAACAAACGCGAAGAGATTGAAGAAGTGTATGCCGGAGACATCTGCGCCTGCGTCGGCTTGAAGAACGTGAATACCGGCGACACACTGTGCGATGAAAACAAACCGATCGTCCTCGAGTCAATCGAATTCCCGACGCCGGTGATTTCCGTGGCCATTGAGCCGAAAACCAAGGCCGACCAGGACAAGCTGAGCGTGGCCATGCAGCGCCTCGCTCAAGAAGATCCCACCTTCCGTGTTTCGACGGAACCGGATACGGGCCAAACTTTGATCTCCGGCATGGGCGAATTGCACCTGGAGATCATCGTGGACCGCATGCTGCGCGAATACAACGTGCAGGCCAATGTGGGCCGGCCACAGGTGGCGTACCGCGAAACGATTCGCAAGAGCGCCGTCGCGGAAGGCAAATACATCAAGCAGACCGGCGGCAAAGGCCAGTACGGGCATTGCAAGATCGAATTGCACCCGATTCCTAGTTCCAGCCATGAATCCATGAAAGAGATGTCCACGGACGATCTCGACCTGCTGGCCAAGCAAGTGGTGGGCAGCGGCTCCGCGGGCAAATGGAAGTTCGACAAGGAGCACCGGTTTCTCTTCATCGACAAGATTGCTGGCGGTGCAATTCCGCGAGAATTTATCGCCCCCGTCGAGGCGGGCATCCGCGAAGCGCTGGATAACGGCATCCTGGCGGGATTCCCGATGGTGGATGTTGCCGCTGTTTTGATCGACGGCAGCTATCACGATGTGGACAGCAACGAAATGGCGTTCAAGATCGCCGGCTCGATGGCCTTCAAGGAGGCCTGCGCTCGCGCCAAAGCGGTATTGCTCGAGCCGATCATGAAGGTCGAAGTGGTTGTGCCGGAAGAATATATGGCCGCAGTGTTCGGGGATTTGAATGCGCGTCGTTCCGCGATTCAAGGCACCGAAAATCGCGCAGGGAGCAACGTCATTCGCGTGGAGGTTCCGCTGGCGCAGATGTTCGGCTACGCCACGGATCTGCGCAGCCGCACGCAGGGGCGCGCGACGTTCACGATGCACTTTTCGCATTATGCGGAGTTGCCCGCGGCGCTCGCGGAAGAAGTCATCAAGAAGCACCGAGGCGAGAAGTAAACATAGGTTTTGTCCGGGTTGAGTGAATTTTGATTTGAGGAGCAGAGGACGACATGGCGAAGGAGAAATTCGACCGCAACAAGCCGCATGTGAACATCGGGACGATTGGTCACATCGATCATGGGAAGACGACGCTGACGGCAGCGATCACCAAGGTGCTGGCGAAGCACAACCCGAAGGTGCAGTTCCGCGCGTTTGACAGCATTGACAACGCTCCGGAAGAGCGCGAGCGCGGGATCACCATTGCGGTGTCGCACGTGGAGTATGAGACAGCCAACCGGCACTACGCGCACATGGACTGCCCGGGGCACGCGGACTACATCAAGAACATGATCACCGGAGCCGCGCAGATGGACGGTGCGATCCTGGTGGTGGCGGCGACCGACGGGCCGATGCCGCAGACGCGCGAGCACATTCTGCTGGCGCGGCAGGTGGGCGTGCCGGCGATCGTGGTTTTCTTGAACAAATGCGACATGGTGGAAGACGCGGAACTGCTGGAACTGGTGGAACTGGAAGTACGGGAATTGTTGAAGAGCTATCAATTTCCGGGCGACAAGATTCCGGTGATTAAGGGCTCGGCGCTGCAGGCGCTGAACGGGGATGCCAAGTGGGAGAAGTCCATCGACCAGTTGATGGACGCGGTGGACCAGAATGTGCCGTTGCCCGTTCGCGACGTGGACAAACCGTTTGCCATGCCGATTGAGGACATTTTTTCGATTTCGGGACGCGGCACGGTGGTGACCGGTCGAATCGAACGCGGCAAGGTGAAGGTCAGCGAAGAAATTGAAATCGTGGGCTTCCGCGCGACGCAGAAGAAAGTGGTGACGGGTGTGGAGATGTTCAAGAAGTTGCTGGATGAAGGTTTGGCGGGAGACAACGTAGGCCTCTTGCTGCGCGGCACGGAAAAGGAAGACGTGGAACGCGGACAGGTGGTATGCAAGCCGGGCTCGATCACGCCGCACACCAAGTTCAAGGCGGAAGCGTACGTGTTGACGAAGGAAGAGGGCGGGCGGCACACG
>QHYL01000199.1 GCA_003224105.1 Acidobacteriota bacterium
GGTTTGAAGTGATGCCGACGTCGGACGAAATGGGCGTGCTTGGCGCCGCGGTGAACGCGGAACGAGCGGTCGAGAAATAGTGGCGAGTGACGAGTGGCGAGTGGCGAGTTCCAGAGTGGGAAGAATATCCCCATACATCGGCATTTTTCGCATGGGGCGATGCGTACCACCCCCGGGGGGGTCTCGCATTTGTGGCAAACAAAGGACTTGCGGGAGGGGGTTTTTGGAAGTGTGGCAATGATTGGAGTTACGGGCGATTTCTTGGAAGTGTGGCAAGGAAAGGGGTTAGCGGAGCTTTGGAGGAAGGTAGGGGTCTGGGAGCGGGGGATGAGAAGGACTGCAGGGCGAGGCGCCATAGAATCGTCAGGAGGGCAGGAAAGAAACTGTCCCCGAGCAACAAACTCATTGTACTACATAGGTACGGTATGTCAAGAGGAAAATAAGTCGTTTGTTTGCTGGGGGATAGCGAAGGGCCAGGAAAAGGTCAGCGACCCATCCTCGAAAAGCGGTTGGGTACCCGAATTCGGTTTACGAATTGTGGACCCGGCTACCCGTCCTAGTGTTTCTTCTTTTGGCACTCATCGTACGCAGATTCCTGCGCTTCGTATTCTTCGCATCCCTCCCTAAACGACTGCGACGAGCCGTTGCAGTCTCCCGATCCATTCTTCTCGGCCCATTCGTAGCCAGCGTAGTGGCCAGTGCCTTCTGAAAAGGGGTTTGATGGTTCGGTGCAACTGGCAACCTCCCCCTCATTGTCGTTGCCGGCAGGTTTGGACGTTCCGCATCCGATTGGAAGCGCCACGACTGTCAAGAAACCACATAACGCTATCTGGCGCTGAAAATATTCTGGCAGGTAACGCATGGAGCCTCTCCCTTCTGTCCGCGGCTCTCGTGAACATAGCCCAATGAGTTGCCCACGAGTCCGCGATCAACTCGTCACAATCTGCGGTCAAGTAGCTCTTTCTGCCGCCCCTCGATCATGCTCTCATTGACAGAGTTCCAGTTAAAAAGCTCATATATTCTTCGGATTACGATTCTTGCGAGGGATGAATCTGATGCCCGAAGCTGGGCAACGGCGTAGTCACCTTCAAATACGATTTGGTCCTCGTGGCATATATAGGCGTCATGCAAATCTCCGTCCTTTGCGAACATTGAGACTAGCTTTCTACCCTTAGTGTCTAAGAGCGTGAGATCGACGTGCAAGGTCGCTTCTTCGGCGAATTTCTCGTAATATCTTTTCAAAAAAAGGAACATTTCCGTGATGCGATAGATGACATCCGAGTAGGACAGCACCCTCTTGGCTGCCGATTGTCCATATGTGTCCTCAAAGGTACGACCTCTCCACAGAAAAAGCCCGCTTTCATAGGCGCGATAGCCTTCGGCAATTTGATACGTGAATGTAAATTCCGTGTGCGACTGTCTCCCTTTCGAGAAATTGGAAGCGTTCTCTCTATCGGTGTGCGGAAAATTCCATCCGCGGAGGGACACTTCAGAGTCTCTAATGAACTTGGCGATGGTCGCAAAGTCAGGAATTCTCTTTGAAGAGTAATCCCGCGGGAATGCGCGCAGTTCCCAGAAACTCCGGATCTTTCCGATCGGATTTAACTTCTGTGTTAAGAATTGATCAGCGTCCTGTAGCTCTGTCTCATAGGCCTTGTTGGTAGCGCCAGGGTCATCAATCGTTCGTCCCTTAATCAGAGTTTCGATGGATGTGAGCAGTTGATCGCCCTTCTTCAGCAAGGATCGACTTAAAAGGTCGCGCATCTCCTCGGATGTAGAAACCACTTCCGAGCTCGCCTTGTCGGTCCTGATGTATAGACCGCCCTGTCTCAGGATCATTTTCCCGGAATTCGAAGATTGCGCGTTCGTCTTGCACAGAATGGGCACTTCTTTGAACTCGGCCACGTCGATTAAAACGACCCGAAACGCGTCAATTTGGTGTTTGTAGATATTGCAGGAGCAAGGGGGATCGGCATATTTTCGCAGAAAATCGTTGACCTTCGTTGTGTCGAAAGAGTCGAAGGATTCCTGGTCTAAGCCGACCAAGTCATGGCTTGAATCAGCTACTCCAATGATGATTCTTCCTCCGTCTTGGGTGTTTGCCATTGCGAGAATGTCTTTGACGATTTCACATTTCTGATCGTTTGTAGCGTTAGCCCAATTAAGAGTCTGCTTGTAGTCCACATTGCGTGTCTCTGTTTTCAGGGTGAGCAGCTTCCTTACGACCTCTTCAGTCATTTTCCACCAACTGAGCCGTGCAGAGCGTCCGCCGGATAATCAGATTGCGGTACTTATAGGTGCATCGCACTGTTCGCGTACAAATACCGCAAGCAAAATGATCCCAAGGCGCTTTGACATGACGCCGTCCCATTGTACCGAGAAGTGGCGGCCAGAGATGGAACTGGAGAAAAGGGACCCCAATCCGCCTGGGCACCGGATTGGGGCTTTGCCGCTCTCGAGGAGGGGCCGGGCAATGGCTGGCGCTCGCCTAGGGTTGGACGGGCGGGAGCGCGGATGGATCGCCGGTGTTGATGCACTTGGGGTGACCGAAACCACCGGCGCTGTTCCCCGTGCCGCCATTGGGATTGGGGGTGATGTCGAAGATGATGTTGTCGGGACGCGCCGGATCGCCGGACACTCCCCCGACACCCGGCAAGGAACCCGTGGGCGCCATGTGGTCGAGGCCCAGAGCGTTGCGCACGCGCCAGGCGATATTGTGGTCGGCGCAGGAGGTATCGCCGCTCACGCCGACGCCGCCAACGATAACGTGGCCCGAGGCGTAGAGGGCGAGTCCTCCGCCGAACACGTTAACGCCGCCAATCCTCTGGCCAACCATCGGGTCGGAAGCGGTACCGTAATTTGCCGCAGCCCCGTAAGCGACGCCGGTATCAACGGGATTGCTGTGTTGCAGTCCATACAGGTTGCCGCCGGGTTGCACCGCCGAATACAGATTGGCGGTGGAAAGAGCCAAGCCTGCAGGGTGGCCAGAACCGTTGCTGCTGGATGAACTGTCCAGACTGAAGGCATTGGCGGTGTTGGCTTTCTGCGCGGAGATGACCCGGCTCCCAGGCCATTGCGCGCCGCGGTTCACGCCGGAGAAGGCTACGGCACAAACGGCGCCGTCGCGATTCACGAGGGTGGCCCACATCTGGTTGTTCAAGCCGCTGGTTTCGGCGGCGGTGGCCGAGACGATCGCGGATTTCAACGCGGAAAAGCCCGGAAGGCTTGAACATCCGCCGGGGTCTTGATTATTTTGAGGTGCGGCGGCAATCGCCGTCCGAGCAGGCGAAAGGTGGATCAGCAGCGCTGCCGAGAACGTTGCCACAGCTAATACGAATACAACTCTCTTTGCGTTCATGTTTATGTTCTTGTTCATGTTCTTTCTCCTGTTTTCTGAATTGGTTTTCGTGCCGGGAGGTAGAGGGTTAGTGGTCTTGGCTGGCGGTTAAAAGGTGTCTCAGGTGGAGAGGGCAGGCTGGCCTTCAGGAAGACACACCGCGTGGGATGGGGGAGTGAAAGTTACGCCGCAGAGGAATCGCTTGTCAAGGTTTAGTACCGCAGAATTTTCCGCGTGTGGAAAAGCAGCGAAGGAGGATGCCTCATAAAAAACGAAAAATGAGGTGTCCCGTCGCGTCTTGCATATTGAGCCTTATTACCCAACCCTGACGGGTTGGGCTAACGTGTTACACGCCTCCGGCGTTCAAAATTGAGGAAGAAAGCCGCCCTTAGGCGATGTTGGCGGAAGCGCGGGGCGCTTTTTCGAGGGCTTGGCGGTCCCAATAGGCCAGCCCGGCACCAGCTTCGTAGGTGGACTGACAAAAATCAAGAAGGGTGGCGCAAGGAGATGGAGAAAGGCGCACGTCGTCATACATCAGGATGAATTCGTTGAGCTGCGAGTGGTACTTCGCGGCGTCCGGGCGAACGCGAGCGTCGCGGAAGCCGGACGGTTCGGGAGCCATGTAGGAATAGAAGGCGGGGTCGCCGAGGCCGCTGCCGGGCCAAAAGCCGACGCTGCTGACCTCGTGGGAATAGGCTTCGCGGGTGATGGAATCGGCGCCGGAGCGCTCTGGAGCGCGGCGGCCGGAAAAGCGCGTGACCGCATGGTCGAAGCTGCCCCAGAAAAAATGCACGGGGCTGGACTTGCCCAGGAAGCGGGAGCGGAACTCCTGGAAAACGCGGTCCGCGGAGACGAGAATTTGCCAGAACCTGCGCACGGATTCGGGGTCGTAGGAGGAGTGAACCTGGTCCTGGTCAAAGGGAATCGGATTGGGAATTTCCACCGGCACTTTCCAAATGCGGACCTGGATGCCCGCCGAATGCAACATGCTCATGCACGCGTGGTAAAAATCGGCCACCGATCTAGAGAAGAGCGGGAGTGACGTGACCTGGCCGTCGCTGAGTTGCAGGACGAGTTGATGATTGAGGAAATCGAAGTGCAGCTCAAAGGAACGATCCGCGTAATGAATCGCAGACGTGGTGAGGCCACGGGCGGAAACGTACAAAGGAACGTTCCACCAATGGTTCAGCCGGGGAGTGAGAGCGAGGCGGACCTTGCCTACGATTTGCGTCCACATGTGAAGCGTGGCATAGGTGTCTTTCCAAGAAGCGTATGAGAGAGGCGGCCAGCAATCTGGCAGGTCGCTCATAGCGGTTTTAGGGGATTCGGTCGCGTCGTGCATGACGGGTGCTCCGCGGAATCCGCGTGCCTTCCACGGAAGCTTAACAGGCGAGGCGGGAGCGGTCGAGAGTGAAGCCGTTGAGGGGGCCGAGGACGGTGACGGCGATGTGGTCGGTCTTGAAGTAGCGGCGCGCGAGGGACTGCAGTTCTTCGCGGGTGACGGCTTCGATGGCGGCAAGGATTTCATCGAGCGAGAAGAAACGGCCGAAGTACAGCTC
>QHYL01000200.1 GCA_003224105.1 Acidobacteriota bacterium
AGTCTGCCCAGGAGGCCGCTGCGGCAAAACCCCTTGCCGATCTCGAAGAGGCCTGGGGCAAAGGCTTCTTTAACGGCGACGTGTTCGTCCAGATTCTCTACACGACGCTGTGAAGACCGAGTGAAGCAGGTCGTGACCCGTGACCGTAACCCGTTAGAGAAGGGCGCACCTCCCTCCCCCCACCTTTTTCCGTAAGTGCGCATTCTAGAGGGGTTACGGGGGAAGTGGCGAGTGGCGAGTGACGAGCGAATCCCCGCACAACTGCGGTGACTGGTGATT
>QHYL01000201.1 GCA_003224105.1 Acidobacteriota bacterium
GAGCGCGGGAACTTGGAAGTGGCGAGTGACTTGTGGCGAGAGAAGGAAGAGGAGAAGGAGATGAAATGGAGGACGGGGGAGGGGGTCGCAAGTGTGGCAAACACAAGACTTACGGGAGCGCATTTTTGGATCTGTGGCAATGATTGGAGTTACGGGCGAATTTTCGGAAGTGTGGCAAACACAGGACTTAGCGACATTTTGGGGGAGGGCAGGGGTCGGGGAGGAAGGGGTGAGAGGTACCGCGCGGCGGGGGCGCATGGGTTCAGCGGGGCAGGCTATAGACAGAGCCGTGTCCGAGTCGCTGGAACCCAGTATACTACCTTTTTACTATTTGTCAAGCGATAAATAAGTCGTTCAGATGCAAGAGGTTAGGGGGGCGAAATTGGAGGTTAGAAGCGGCGCTTGGAGAGGGCGCGAAAGTTGTTTGTTTACAGAAGGATGGCAGACTCAAAAAAAGTCAAAACCCGCACCCTTAAACCCGAAGGGTGCGGGCACCCCCTCTCATTCCGCCCTCTCCCGATGCCATTCGCATCCTCCGCGGCCAAAGGAACAGAGCGGCGGGGTAAACCCGCCGCTACAGGGCGCTAACGCTTCAACAGGCGGCGGGCGCTCCATGTGCCGTCTCCGCGGGAAGCAATAAAGAGAAAAACAAAGCAGAACAGCACAGCCATTTCGCCGTGATTGCGGATCGGCCAGAGGTCGTTCGGTGCGTGGCGCAGGAAATACGCCGTGGCCATTTCGCCGCTGGCGATAAACGCGGCAATCGCGGTGAACACTCCGAGAGCAATCAGCAAGCCGCCGAAAAACTCGATAATCCCCGCGGCGAGCATCAGCGGAACGTGCCGCATCTCGGGCCCGCCAAGAACACCAAAAAGCTTCTGGGCGCCGTGGCAGGCAAACAAGAAGCCTGCTATGACACGCATCAGGCTGTAAAGATGGTCCGAGTATCGTTTCAGGAAGGTCATGCTTTGGCCTCGCTCTCGCTAGCAGTGTTGTCTGGGAATACGAGGCCAGAAGCCTACATTCCCACCGCGCTCCCCGCAAGGCTGGCTTCCTCACCGTATAATCCCCTATTTTTTCCCCAACGTGTGCTAACCTGTTACATGTAACCGAGACGGAGGCTGTCATGGGCGCGCGAAGCCGCTCCAAGTCTACTCGTAACAAGGTCCGGGCGCATCGCCAGCGCCTGCGCCAACAGGGTTTGCGCCCGATCCAGATTTGGGTCCCGGACATGCGCTCGCCTTCCTTCGCCGCCGAAGCCCGGAGGCAGTCTCTCGCGGTTGCCCGGAGTCCTCACGCAAGCCCGGATCAGGACTTCATCGATGCCACCTCGGAGGGGGCCATCTCTGAGGGGCCCGCCTCGCCAAGAAATGGCGAATGAGGCGCGGCGAGATTTGGACCGCTGCCGACGGCAAAGATTACGCCGGCAAGCCGCGTCCCGTGGTCATCCTTCAAGACGAGCGCTTTGACAAGACCGCTTCGGTCACCGTTTGCGCCTTCACCACCGATCCCACCGATGCGCCTCTTTTCCGGCTCCTTATCCAGCCCAGCGCCGCCAATGGACTTCGCGCCGCGTCCCGGCTGATGGTGGACAAGATCACCACGGCTCCAAAAACAAAGGTCGGGGAGCTGGCGGGCCGGCTTTCCGATGAGGATATCCTGCGGCTCAATCGCGCCGTCCTAGTCTTCTTGGGCATCGCCGCCCCGCCCGCCAAAAAAAGCGCATCCTAATACATTTGGTTGCGTGCCCTTTACACTAAAATCCGCAATCCATACTATTAGCCGGGGTTGTGGTGTTCAGCATACGCTGCTTGAAACAGTGAGATACGAGTTCAACTCTCGTCAGCACTGCGCACGGGGTGGTTCCTTCGGCGACCACCCTTTAATGGGTTGGCTCATCAAATGCTGCTGATAATCGAAATCGCGGCGGGCGTAGTCCTCGGATTAATTCTCTTCCACTACCTGAAATCCAAGTGGGAAGAAGAACGGGTTAACCGAGATATTGCTGCGCTGTACGCACCTGGACCGGATTGCCAGATTTGCGGTCATCCTGAGAGGTACCACAAACGAGACGACTTCTCCGGTATCACAGAGTGTACGAACTGCTCCTGGTACGAAACAGATGGCCCAAAACACGGATGGGATGAGCGTCGTCCATACACTGCTGAGAACGGATTTATGAAGGCAGGGGATTACTCGGCCCGCCATTATTTTAAGCAGGAAGAAAAAACGCGCAAATAAGAGGATTACGTTTTTCGTTTGGTTTTTGGTTTTACTTTCAACAGGGTCGACACCGCTTCATCAAATTACAGGGGCTTTAGTGATAGCTTTCCCGCTCTTCTTCCCTTCTTCTTTTTTCATTTTCCAATTGGTTCAATAATCCACCTTGACTGATCCGGTTTTATTTCAGCTATGTGAATGTGCCCGCCTATTCCCGCACAATCAGGATTAGAGCTATCTACACACTCTTGAATATACTTATGAATAAAATCAATCGCATCTGCACCAGACTTAGGCTTCAAAGTCTCATATTTGGGGTATATGCTTTCTGCTCCGCTGAAAACACTTTTATGGTAATCCGCAGGAATATGTACTTCTGGAAGTACCAATAAAGTTGTACACGGATAGAGTATTTGAAGCTGGACTGAAAACGGCTTTCCTTGGAAGAAGCCTACGAATATCCCACGTGCAAGTTCATCCTTCGGCAGATTAATCATGTAGGTCGGTAGTTTTGTACTCAAAGCGGCGCAAAATCCAGAAACAAAAAACGCAAAATTATCTCGGCCTGACTTAGCGGCCACAGGTAGAATTTCTTGGGACGCGGCCAGGAGATCGTAGAGAAGACCGTCTTTGTTTGATGTCTGGGTTACACCTGCCCAAGCGTATGCTAATCGAGTAGTTTCTGAATCAAATAAGAATACTTTTTGAGCCTCGTCTGTTTCAAGGGCATTAGTTTTTGAATCGAAACGGCGGCCATCTGCACCCATAGCAAAGCCATCGACGGTGTGAACGGCTACGATAGCGGTCATAGGTTCATAATACCGCCCCGTTCAAGCCCTGTCGTAACCCCAAAAATATGGAGGGAGAGGAGTTGCGCCGCTCCTCCGAATAACCAACGAACGGCGGCGTAAAGCCACCGCTACACGAAAAAGAGCCAGATAGAAGCCGCGGCTCGCTCCTTCACGACGCTTTTTTCCGAAGCGCGGGCGCGTTCATCAATGGGGCTTGAAGGTCTTTCCGGTCTCGAGCAGCGTCTTCAGGCGGGAGAGAATGCGTGGCCAACCATCGGCGCAGGCAGCGTAAGTGGGGTCATCCTCGGCCCAGTCGTCATGCGTCACGGTGACTTTGGTGGCTTCGGTCTCGGGCACCAGTTCGATGGTTGCGCGTGAGGGCTTGTCATTTTGGCCCATTGCGAAGGTGTACTGAAAGACTTTTGGCGGCTCAAAGCGCAGGACCTTCCCTTGGACGTAGGTCATGGGCTTGCCATCGGGGCCCGCGCCCACCCATGCGAGCGAGCCGCCAGGCTTAAAGTCCGCTTGAAACTCGGCGCCTGAGAAGATGATGCGGTTCGACTCCCGGGACACAAAGCCTTCCCAGACCTTCTCCGGGGTGGCGGCAATGTAGAAGATGTATTTCAGTGGGGGTTGAAGGGCCATGATTGCTCCTGAGCCTGCTGCGCCATCTTATAAGGGAATTTCGGAAAATGCGCAGAGAGATTTCTCACCCAGCTTCGGCTGGGTTCGAAATGACGGACGGCGGCGTAAAGCCGCCGCTACACAAGACAAGACGGGCGCAGCAGTGCTGCGCCCGTACACGAGAAAGAGCGGGATAGAAGCCGGCACCATTCGATCGGCGCCTGATCTTTGATTCCCGCACAGGCGTGTTATCCTCGTACTGCGCTGCATTTTGAGCGGAGGCGTTCCATGGCACAATTCGACCGCATTACGCGTGACCCCTCCGTGATGGGCGGCAAGCCTTGTGTGCGCGGTATGCGCGTCACCGTCGGCATGATCGTGGGCCAGATCGGGGCCGGCCATAGTATCGAACAGCTGCTGGCGGACTATCCCTACCTGGAGCGCGAAGACATCCTTCAGGCACTCCGATATGCGGCTTGGCTCGCCGAGGAGCGCGAAGTCACTCTCCCCCACGCATGAAGCTTTTGGTGGACATGAACTTGTCGCCTCGCTGGATTCCGCTGCTGCGGGAGGCCGGTTGGGAGGCAGCCCATTGGTCTTCCCTTGGCAAAGCAGACGCTACGGACTCAGAGATAACGGCGTACGCCGCGGCTAACAACTATATAATCTTGACGCACGATTTGGATTTCGGCGCGATTCTCGCCGCAAGCCGTGAGCCCTCGCCTAGCGTCGTACAAATCCGCGGCGAAGACATCG
>QHYL01000202.1 GCA_003224105.1 Acidobacteriota bacterium
CCTGGTTTCCGTCAGAATTGAAATCATTTTGGACGATAGCCACGGGACCACGCTCCGTGGCGGTGGCTGGGATCGGAGTCAAAGTAAACTGCTTTTGCGCCGTTAAAGGCGTGGCGCTGGAGTCCGTCACGGTTATTGCGAACGTAAGGCTTGGTGGCGTCGTGGTGGAGGAAGTGGGAGTTCCCGTAATTTCGCCGGTCGCCGCATTCAAACTCAAACCCGCCGGAATTGAGCCCGTCGAAACGCTCCAGGTAAATGGAGCGGTTCCTCCAGAGGCGGAAAGGATTTGGTCGTAAGGCGTTACAATGGTGCCGTTGGGAAGGGAAGCCGTGGAAATGGCCAAAGGCGGTGCGGCGGCGTTGATGGTAATGCTCAAGGGGATAGCGACGGAGTTAGGGGGATTGGCAGAGTCCGTCGCGGTGATTGTTACGGCAGAGGTTCCTGCTGCAGTCGGCGTGCCGGCAATGGTTCCAGTGCTGGGGTTAGGAGTTAGGCCCGCGGGGAGAGCTCCTGTTGTAAGGCTCCAGGTGACCGCGCCGGTTCCTCCAATCGATTGCAAAGCTGCGGTGTAAGCCGCGTTCAGAACACCGTCAGGAAGAGAAGTAGAGGTGACGATGAGGTGCCGCGCGAGGACGAAGGGCGAACCCGTCGGCGCGGCGAATTTGCCGGTGCCATCGCCAAGAAAAATCGAAACCGAATCGTCGTCCTCGTTCACCACGGCAAAATCCTGATGGCCGTCACCGTTGAAGTCGCCTGTGGCAATCGCCGTGGGATTGGAGCCGGCAGGAATGGCCACGGGCTTCTGAAATGTGCCGTCACAATTGCTGAGGAGCATGTCCACTTGGTTCGCGGGCGGATCGCTGACAACCAAATCGTGGCATCCGCTATTCGTGAATGTCGCGGAGGCGATTCCAGGATGCGTGGCCGGGGCTGCTGTCCGTGCAATTCCCAGTGAAATGGGAGAACCCGCGGCCTGTGCAAATGTTCCCTGACTGCTGCTTTGGTTCAGCAAGACCGTGACGGAATTATCGATTTCGTTGACCGCGGCAAGATCCTGCGAGCCGTTATTCAGAAAATCCGCAGCCACCAGCGCCACCGGTCCCTTTCCCGCTGCAAATGAAGTGCTCGGGAAGGGATTGCTCGCGCCGCCGGGACTGGGTGTAAAAGTACTTGGTCCCAAGCTGCCCGAAAGCAGGGAAAGAGTGACGGGGAATCGCTCGCCCACGAAGAAAGTGGCGGGCTTGCCATCCTCCGCGCGCAAGAGAACCTGGCGGCCACTTTGCACGAGCGACAAGGCGTCGGAGAAGTCCACAGCGGCTGAAGGAAGAGTCAAAAGAAAGGTGGATTTACCGCCTCCGACGGCTGCAATGGGCGGGATCAATGAATTGATCGAAGTGCTCCCGCCGCTTGCGCCGCTTCCAAAAATTCCCGCAAGAAGCGTTTGGAGCGCGGTCACGTTGTTTGCTTGCGTCACTAGACTGAGCAGGTTGGGGGGAAGGGCGACGAGTCTGTGACTCGTGGGAGGCTCGACACCGAGTTTCCTCGCGGTGTTGCGGTCGACTTCCAGCAGTTCAATTTCCAGCATCAATTCGCCACGCGCTCTTTCGATCTGCTGAATCAGCGCGCCGGCGAGAGCCAGCCTTTCCGGAGTATCGCGCATGGTGATGCTGTGGATGCGTGTATCGAGATCCATGTGCGGAGAAGCCGTGATTTCGCGCAAGATGCGCAAAACTTCCGTGGCGTCCTCCGAACTGATGGCGGAAGAAAGCGGAAACGTCTGCTCTGCCTGCAAATCGTATTGCCGGCGTTTTTCCGGCGTGTCCTCGGCGACAAACATCAAAGTGGCGTTCACCGGGCGCCAGAAGGTATCGGTCTCCGCGGCGAGAATCTTTATTGCGTTCTGAAAATCCACGTTCTCGACATTCAGGCGCACGTTTCTAACGATCAGGTCGGCATCAAAAGTTACCCTGAGGCCGAAGATCGCTGCCAGTTGCTCGTAAACGGTCTTCGTGTCTCCGCGCAGGTCGAGGTTGCGCTTTCCAGCTTGGGGCTTCAATTGGGGCAAACCGGGAATGGCTGGCACGGCTCTTGGTCCGGTCTCATCGCTCATGCTTTTTATTTCGCGTAATCGCTCCAGGACGATGGTGTTGGTCGGGTCGATGGCCAGCGCGGCGGCGAGATCTTCCGTTGCCTGCTCAAAACGGCTGGCCAGGGCGTCACGCTCTGCCGCATCCGCGTAGGTGCGAACCAGCCTGGAGCGCAGCGCTGCGGCTCTTGTGGCGTAAGGCATATCCTGCGGTGCATAGCGCGCGGCTTCCCCGTAAGCGGCCAATGCCTCTTCGAGACGGCCGGCGGCTTCCGCTTTTTCGCCTCGCTCCGCCGCTCTGCGAGCCTGCTTGAGGTCCGGCCGAACGCGCTGGGCAGGTTCCTGTCCCTTTGACGGGGGCGGCGGTGCGGGCTTTTGCGCTTGGCCGAAGGCTTGGGAAGACAACAGGAGGCCGGAAAGAATCAGCGACACAGCTTGGCGAAGGGATCCCATGCGCAATGGACAGAATAGCGTATTCCAAGCGCTAAAGTTGCGCGCCGAATGAAATAGGACTGAATTAGTCCGGTTGACCTGGAAGGCCCTGCTAAGGTAAACTTGAATTCGTAGTTGCAAATGACTTACAACTAGACCTACAGGACAATCCGTGCTCTCAGCATTTCTTATCGCGCTTCGCGAAGGCGTGGAAGCGGCGCTCGTCGTCGGCATCATCCTGGTGTATCTCTCCCGCACCGCGCGCGGCCATCTGACCCAGTTTGTCTGGTATGGCGTCACAGCGGCCGCTGCTATGAGCCTGGCTGTGGCGGTGGGGCTGGAGCGCTGGCGCATCAGCGAAGACGGCTTTGAGGGGCTGATGCTCCTGGTGGCCGCGGTCTTCGTCGTTACGATGATTGTATGGATGAACCGGGTTGCGCGCCATCTGAGAAAAGAGATTGAGGAGAAGGTGGAGTCCTACGCCAAACGCGCGGGGAATGCGGCGGGCTGGGGCATCTTTCTTTTCGTGTTTTTGATGGTTCTGCGCGAGGGCGTGGAGCTGGCGCTGATCCTCCGCGCCGTGGAACTCTCCACGGAGGGTTTACAGACCTGGATCGGCACCCTTGCGGGAATTGGCGCGGCCGTCGCGGTAGGGCTGTTCTTCTTTAAAGGGACGTTCCGCATTCCGCTGCACCGCTTTTTTGCAGCGACGAGCGTTATCTTGATCCTCGTGGCATTTCAACTGGCGCTGACGGGTTTGCACGAATTGAGCGAAGCGCAGTGGCTCCCTTCCAGCAAAGGGGAAATGGCCATTCTCGGCCCCATCGTTCGCAACGAGTTGTTCTTCTTCGTTTTTATTTTTGGCGCGGCGATTTTGCTGATTCTGCGGGAATGGCAGGCGGCTGCCCATGACAAGAACACTAGTGCAACGATGAACGCGGCGGAGAAGCGCCTGCTTGAATCCCAGAACCGGCGGCAACGGAATTGGATGATGGCTGCGGCAGTTGCGTCCCTCACGGTGATTCTGGTGCTGACTGCGGATTTCATTTATGCGCGGGCGAACTCTGCCCCGCCGGCTGCCCAGGCGATTGATCCCGTTGGCAATATTGTGCGCATCCCCGTCAGCGAAGAGCAGGACGGCGCGATGCACGTTTTCACCGCCACCGAGGGCACTCAGTCTCTGCGCTTCATGGTTATCAAGAAGCCGAACGGCTGGGGCGTAGCGCTGGACGCGTGCCGGATTTGCGGCGCGGAAGGCTATCGCCAGGACGGTCAAAATGTGATTTGCCGGCACTGCGCGTCCGCGATTTACATTCCCTCGATTGGCGATCAGGGAGGCTGCAATCCCATCGGCGTGCCGGCGCACGGGGATGGAGGCGACATTGTGATCGATATTTCCGATCTTGCTCAGAAGTCCAAGGAGATTCCACAGTAGCCCACGATTGATCGTGTGGCTTCATGTGCGGCGACTGATTCCATGTTCTTCCGACTCGTGGCCGATTCCTTCGGGCGGCGTCCCCGGCACAAGCTGCTGACCGGCGCCGCGCTGGCTTTGGGTATGGGTGTGGCCACGGCCGCGCTTAGCGTGGCGCTGGACGTCGGCGACCGATTGGCCAAGGAGTTCCGCAGCTTGGGCGCGAACCTGGTGGTTACGCCGAAAGCCGACTCACTGCCGCTGGAAATTGGAGGCGTGGACTATCGGCCGGTGAATGCGGGCGCGTATCTGCCCGAAGCGGACCTGCCAAAACTGAAAACCATTTTCTGGCACAACAACATCATGGCCTTTGCGCCCATACTCGAGGTTCGGGCTGAAGCCTTGCCGTTTGCACCGGAAGGCGGCCAGTATCAGGCCGGAAAATGGATCGAGGACGTTTCCGTCGTTGGAACGTGGGCCGAGTATGCCGTCCCGCTCCCAGATGGTGCAGAATTTCGCACGGGAGTGGCCAAGACGAACCCGTGGTGGCGTGTCGATGGCCGATGGTTTTCAGACAATGAGAAGGAGTGCGTGATCGGAGTCGCTTTCGCCCAAAAGAATCGCATCAGAGTGGGTGACACAATCTCCTTGGCCACTGGCGACAACACTAAGATTCCTACGCCACTCAAAGTCACGGGGATACTCACTTCCGGCGGTCCAGAGGATGAGTCTATTGTCATGCCGCTGTCCCACGCGCAATCGCTTGCGGGGAAACCAGGGCAATACCGCAAACTTTATGTCAGCGCGCTGACGAAGCCGGAAGATGGGTTTGCAAAGCGCGATCCGAAGACGTTTACGTCGGCGGAGTACGATCGCTGGTTCTGCACGCCCTACATTTCCTCGATTGCGTTTCAGATTGAGCAGGAATTGCCGGGGACGGATGTGCGCGTGATCCGCCGTGTCGCCGAAGGCGAAGGCCAGATTCTCACGCGCGTGCAAATGCTGCTCTGGCTGGTCACTCTTGCTGCAATGCTGGCCGCCGCGCTCGCGGTGGGCGCTTCGTCGGCAGCGTCGGTGATTGAACGGCAGGTCGAGATTGGCTTGATGAAAGCGCTTGGCGCAGGCTCGGGCACGGTTGGTTTCCTGCTGGCTGCGGAGCAACTCCTGCTCGCGTTCGTAGGCGGCGGTGTCGGCTATGCACTCGGAATCGTTCTGGCGCGCCTGCTGGGCGAAAGAATCTTCGGT
>QHYL01000203.1 GCA_003224105.1 Acidobacteriota bacterium
TCCCATGCCGCTGAAGTTCATCGTGGGACGTTCTCCAGCGGTTTTGGTGACCAGATTCACGGAGCCGCCGATGCCATCGCCATCCATGTTGGCTTGCAAAGTCTTATTGATTTCGACGGACTCGACGATATCCGCCGGGATGGCATCGAATTTGATCTGGCGAACGCCGGATTCCGGAGAAGGAACGTTAATCCCGTCGATGGTGGTGTTGGTCAGACGTGGTTCTGTTCCGCGAACCTGTACGTATTTACCTTCACCTTCGTCGCGCTCAATGGTTACGCTAGGCAAGCGGCCAAGAGCATCAGCTATGTTGGCGTTGGGGAGGCTGCGGATCACGTCCGATGCAAGCACCTGGACCACGTTGTCCGCATTGCGCTCGCGGTTGACTTCTGCGGCTTCGCCGGAAGCGCGCTCTGCGGTAACCAAGACTTCCAAGTTTTGCGAGGCGACTGCCAGTTGGGCGTTCGTGCTTACCAGTTGGGCCGCCGAGACGGCAACATTCTTAATAATCGTGTTAAACCCAACGTAGCTGATGGTCACTGTGTAGGTGCCGGGAGCGAGGCCGCTTACGAGAAATTCTCCCTGGGCATCCGACACGACATTAATTCCGCCGGGATTTACGGTGACTTTCGCACCTTGCAGGATGCCGCCGCCTTTGTCTGTGACCTTACCTGCGATTCCTCCCCGGCGTTCCTGGGCCGCGGAGCGATCCGTCTGCGCCTGGACAAATGGAACGAGCAAGCACAAACCAACAAAAGCGAGCAGAAACCCCGCAAAAGTTCGCATGAAGACTCCTTTAATCTTTATTTGATTCGCAATGAGCCTCGGCAGCGGGCCATCCAAAGAAGCGCGCCGCTCACAGGAAATATCCGCTTTCCGATTCCTGAGCACACACAGTGGACTCGGTGAAAGGGAGTAAACGCCAGATTTATGACAGCTCGATGAAAGGACGATTAGGAAAAGGTGAAAGAATGAGCGCGAAATGTTAACAATTTTTCTTTCAACGATATACAGGAGCCGTTCGGTGACTGCGAGAACTATGCCTCTGCAGTTTTGCGCGGCCCCAGGTAGAACTGGATCGCCGGAGTGAAGATCAAAGAAAGGACCATGGAGCTTAGCAGCCCGCCAATCACCGCGACGGCCAAGGGTTTCAGCATTTCGGAGCCGGAGCCGATGCCGAACGCTAACGGCGCCATACCAGCGATGGTGGCGATTGCCGTCATTGCGATAGGGCGAAGGCGGCGGCGGCCCGCTTGAATCATGGCCTCTTCGGGGGCAAAGCCAATTTCGCGGAAACGCTGCTCGGCGTCGAGAAGCAAAATGCCGTTTTTCGCAACGATGCCGATAACCATGATCATGCCCATGAAGGAGGCTACGTTAAAAGTCGTGTTCGTAACCAAGAGCGCGAGGAAGCCGCCAAAAGTGGAGAGCAGCGCCGAAGCGAGAATCGCCGTGGGCGCAGAGAACGTGCGAAATTCAAACAACAAAACGGCGAACAGCAAAACCAAAGCCAGCACGAAGACCATGAGCAGGTCGCGGAAGGATTTCATTTGCTCCGCGTAAGTGCCGCCATATTCAACGCGAATGGAAGACGGCAGATGCAGAGCGTCAACTGCCTTTTTGACGGCAGCGATCCCCGAACCAAGGTCCACGCCTTCGAAGCGGCCGGTAATTTGCACCGTGCGCTGAAGGTTCTCGCGCCGGATTTCAGTCTCGCCAGGATTCATGGTAATCGCGGCGAGCGACCCAAGCGTCGCCGTTCGTCCTGTGGAACTGGTCAGCAAGGTATCGCTCATGCGCGCTAACGAAGTTCGATTCTGCTCGGGCATTCGCACGCGGATGGTGTAGGCGCGGTCGTTGATGACCACAGGAGTGGCAGCGGGCTCGCCTTCGAGAATTGCGGTGGCATCCACCGAGACTTCTTCGGGAGTAAAACCTGCGCGCGACGCGACCGTGGGATTGATTTGAAACGTGGTCGCGGGACCGCTGATGGTGTTCTCGATGCCGTTCAGCACGTCCACGACGCCTTTGACTTTTTGAATGGCGTCGGCAACGCGCGGCGCGGAATCCGCCAGGAGTTTAGGATCCTGCGAGAAGAGCTTGATCACAATCGGCTCGGGCTGGCTGGTCAAGTCGCCAATCATGTCTTGCAAGACCTGCACGAACTCGACTTTCGTGGCCGGCTCGGTTTGCTCAATCTCCGAGCGGACGTCATTCATAATATCGTCAATATCACGCTTGCGGTCGTTCTTGAGCTTTACTGTAAAATCGCCACGGTTCGCTTCGGTGACTGCCGACAAACCCAACTCCATGCCTGTGCGCCGAGAGGTGTTCTCGACTTCCGGCTGAGACTTCACGATCTCTTCAATGTGCAGCAGGATTCGATTGGATTCGGCAAGCGAGCTGCCAGAGGGCGTCCAGTAGTCAAGAATAAAGCCGCCTTCGTCCATCTCTGGCATCAGGTCGGTGCCCAAAAGGCTGTAGCAGACGTAGGAGCCTGCAATGATAAGAACTGAGCTAACCAGCACTAGCACGGGCCGCTCGAGGACCGCGCGCAAGGCTTTCGCATAAAATGCGACGACGCGGCCAAATGTTCCTGAGAAATGAGATTCCTCCGCTGCCAAAAGCGCGGCTACATCGGCGCCTTGAGAACGATCGCCCTGGACCTGCTGAGGTTCTTTGCGCCGCACAAAATACTGGCTCAATGTGGGAGTCCAGGTGAGAGCAAGCAGGAGCGAAGTGAAGAGCGAAACGGTCATGGTAACGGCCAACGCGCGAAAGAAAGTGCCGGTTACACCAGTGATGGAGACCAGAGGAAGGAAAACGACGATGGGCGTAATCGTCGAACCAATCAGAGGAACGGTCATTTCTTTTAGTGCACTTTGGATAGCTTCAAGGCGCCCTTGGCCGGCGTCGCGGTGAAGCACGATGTTTTCCAGGACAACGATGGCATCGTCGATGACCAATCCCACTGCTGCGGCAAGGCCGCCGAGGGTCATGAGATTGAAAGATTGTCCCGTGAGTTTCAATACGATAAATGTGATGAGCAAAGTGGCGGGAATAACCAGGCCTGCAACCAGGGATGTACCCCAATCGCGAAGGAAGAGAACAAGGATGATGGAAGAGAGGACCAGCCCCAGTAAAACCGCATCGCGCACGCTGGCGATGGATTCGCGCACGATGGTGGATTGGTCGTAGAAGGGTTCGATGTGTACGCCGGGTGGCAGCGTCGGGCGAATCTCTTCGATTTGCGCGTGGACTTCGTTGGCCACATCCAGAGTGTTGCCATCGGGCTGGCGATTTACGTTGAGCAGGACCGCCGGCTTGCCGTTCGCGGTTACGATGGTGTAAACGGGAGCAACAGAAGGGGAGATCTTTGCAATGTCACCGAGACGAATTGGCACCTGCGACGGCGAAGTCTTGACCACAATCTGCCCTATCTGTTCCGGCGTGCGCACTTGCCCGCTGACCAGGCCAAGCACCAATTGATGTTCGTTTTCGATCAGTCCCGGCGAGTCGATGAGATTTGTCCTGCGAATGGCCTCCAAAATGTCACTTACGGTGATTCCAGAGGCCAGCAACCTTGCCGGATCCGGAGTCACCTGAAATTCCGGGACTCGCCCCCCTTGCACGATAACTGTTGCTACGCCGTCCAAACGGTTCACCCGGGGTTTAATGTCGTAGGTCGCGATTTCCCAGAGCTTGTCCGGCGGAACGGTTTCGGACGTCAAACTGTAACCAATGATGGGGAAGACGGCGAAGGTAAGACGGTGCGTTTGCACTTTGGCGGTGGGCGGCAATTCGGCTTGCATACGTGCGACAACAGCGTCCACGCGCTGCAGCGTCAGAATCATGTCGCTGCTCCAGTCAAAGAACAAATCGATCTCGGCTTGGCCCCGGCTGGTTACCGAACTGACTTTTTGAAGGCCAGGAACACTGTTTACAGCTTCTTCGAGCGGCCGGGTGATGGTCACCAGCATTTGGTCAATTGGCATCACGCCGTTGTCCACGCCGATCACGATCCGTGGAAAATCTGTGTTGGGAAAAACTGCAACCGGGATGCTGAATGCGAGATACGCGCCCACGAGCGTGAGGGTCACGATCAAGAAAAGAATGGGGCGCGACAGACGGTGGAACCATGGGGCCGCTGGTTTCCTAGCATCGCTCTGTGGGCGCGAAGCTCCAGGCCGAAGGTCCATGGGCGTTTTTACTCCTTGCCCTTCTTGGCAGGTTTCGCTTCGGCAGGCTTGTCTGCTTTTTCGTCCTTGGCACTTTTCTCGTCCTTATCCTCTTGTGCGCCAGCTTCTTTTTCCTCCGCGCCGGGAGCTTCAATTTTGATTTGCGTGTTGTCGGGCAACGCGTAGCCGCCCGAGGTGATGATGGGCTCTCCGGGATTCACTCCGCTTGCCACTTGAGAGAGTTCCGCGTTGTGCACGCCAACTTGGATAGGCTTTACATGAGCGTGCCCGTCGGAACCGGCGGTGACCACGTAGTTCGCGCCTTCGTTGTTCCTGAAAACTGCGGGAGTCGGCACGACCAACGCGTCTTTCACCGTTTTCGCGGTCATGGAAACTTCCACGGTCATTCCCGGCTTCAACGCGGGGTTGGGCTTAATGGCTTCCACCCAAACTTCGATCGTGGTGCTGCCCGGGTCCAGCGCAGGACTTACCAAAGTAACGCGCCCCTTGATGGTCTCGTCGAGGCCAGAAACAGCCAGCTCCGCCGGATTTCCGACCTTGAGCAGCGCGGCATCAGACTGCGCGACGTGGCATTTGGCAATGAGGCGACTCAAATTCATGACCGTGAGAATGGGCTGATTCGCTGTAGCAAGATCGCCGGCATAAAGCGGGCGCTCGGTCACCACACCATCAATGGGGCTGCGGATTTCCGAGTAGCTGAGTTGCGCTTCCGCGGCGCGCATCTGACCTTCCGCTGTCAATCGCGAGCCATGGGCCGATTTTATTGCTTGCTCTTTGCCCAAACGCTGCAAGTCTGTGAGTTGCTTCTGCGCCACTTCGTAGGCGCCACGGGTCTGGGCCAAGGCCACAGCCGCCGAGTCCAAATCTCGCTGGGGAAGCGCGCCCTGTTGGAACAGTTCCTTTCGGCTGTCGTAGACGCGCTG
>QHYL01000204.1 GCA_003224105.1 Acidobacteriota bacterium
CAAGACCAGCGTCGTAATCACCGCCGCCGCTTCGAAATAAACTGGAGCCGCGCCCTCCATTCCGCGGAAGGAGGCAGGAAACGCCTGCGGGAAGAACGTCGCGACGACACTCTCGACATACGCTGCGCCGGTCCCCAACCCAATCAGCGTGAACATGTTCGGGCTGCGGTTCACGAGCGACGCCCAGAAGCGCTCGAAAAACGGCCAGCCGCCCCACAGCACCACCGGCGTGCTCAGGACAAATTCGATCCCGTTGCGGACGCTGTGCGCCATCCGCAAACCAAGCGCATCGCCAAACATGGAAAGCAGCAAAACAGGCAAAGACAGCGCGGCACTCACCCAGAATCGCCGCTTCATCGAGTCGTACTCGGGGTCAGCCTCCGCTTCCACGAGCACATCCATCGGCTCAAGCGCCATCCCGCACTTCGGACACACGCCCGGCCCAATTTGCACAATCTCCGGATCCATCGGGCAGGTGTAGCGCACGCCTTGCGCGCTCGATGGAACGGGCGCAGGAGCCGCTGCCGGTGCGGCCGCCGCAGGATGCATTTCTTGGTGCCCAGCTTCAACGGGAACGCGCGCCGGTGACTGAGCCTGCGGGTGCGCGCGTCCGTGCGCATGCTCCATGCCCACCGTGCCCGGAGCCGCCAGAAACTTCTCAGGTTCTTGCGTGAAGCGCTCCTCACACCGCTTCGAGCAGAAATAATAAGTCTTCCCGTTATGCGCGATCTTGCCCGCCGCTTTGGTCGGATCGACGGACATTCCGCACACGGGATCCTTGGCTTTTGGCGGGCCGGTAAGAATCGGCAGACTCATCCCTGGCGGTTTCGGATTCATCGGCAAATCGGACATGTCGTTATATTAGATGATTCTGCGTTACATCCGATGCTCGTGTAGCGGCGGGTTTACCCCGCCGTCTTCCTCAGTGACTCGCCAAGCTTGTAGCCGCGCGTTTATCCCGCCGCCTTCCTCAATGACTCACCAAGCCTGTAGTGACGCGTTTACCCCGCCGTCTTCGTCAACAACGAGATGCGCCCATCCGCTGGAAGGAGCCAAGAAATCTTGCCCGTGGCTGGTATAATCCCGCCATGACACTCGTGGAAGTTACCTATGAACTGCAATCCCCGCTGAGCGACGACCAGTTGCGCCAACTCGCGGCGTTTTCCAACACTTACGGCCTCCGCCGCTTCCGCCTCGACGATTCAAAAAAACAATTGTCCTTCGAGTACGACGCCTCGCGCCTCCGCGAAACGCAAGTCACCCACGCCCTCGGCCAAGCTAAAATCGCCGTCGCCCGCCGCCTCAATTAGAAGAGTGCTGGGTTACGCCCGCGGTGGACCAGAAACCAGAAGACCTGTAAGAGAGGCCGCCAAAGCCCGTAGTTTCAGCCGCTCTTGCGCTCCGAGTGCGCTTACAGAGATAGCGCTTGGCACAGAGGAAGGCGCGGCGTGCCGCTCGATAAGAGGAAAGGGGTTGGAGCTTTACGTCTATGCCCGTACGCTCCAGAGGCAGGGAAACGCCAATCGCGCATTTGAGCTGTTTCCCCAGGTGGCCAAGGAAGGATCCCAACATTCGACTCAGACGCGTGGCCAATGCGCCAATCGACTAGAACAAGGGCGATTTCGCCGCCGCGCCCCAGGAAACGTCCCAGGCGCTCGCCACCGCACCGGATCCAAACAGACCTCAAATCGGAGGTCTGCTCTCCGCCTCGAAGCCAAAGAGGACATCAACAAGTAAAGCAGAAGGCCCGAGGAAACTTTACGGCTGGCGCACAAAGCCAAGGGGCGTGAAAGACGCATCATAAAAATATCCTGTGATTGCGACCTGATCATTGATGCTGGTTGCAAATGTACCGCGAGAGCCCGCGGGATCGAACACTTTTATGACGCCGTACCCATCCCGCACAAAGCCGCGTTGGGCGCCTGTGGACGCATCGACAAAATAACCCGTGATGACACCCAAGTTGCTGATGCTAGTTGCGTATGTACCCGTCGAGTGTGGAGGATCGAAAACCTTGAATCCGCCGTGTTCGTATCGGACAAAGCCGCGATTCGTGCCTGTGGATGTATCGAAATAGTATCCCGCGACTGCGCCGTAGTAACTGATGCCGGAGACGTATGTATTGCTTCCGTTTGGAATTTGGAAAACCGTGATGACGCCGTAAGGGTCCCGTACAAAGCCACGGGCCGCGGACGTGGAGGAATCTGTGTAGTATCCGGCGATGGCTCCCTTGCCGTTGATGCCGCTCGGGTGGGTCTGGGTCGACTCTGGAGCATCGAAAAGTGTGACGGTGCCGTCTTCTTCCCGGACAAAGCCGCGAAACCCCGGCCGAGACGCATCGAGACAGTATCCCGTGATTGCACCCCGGTTATTGATGCTGACTGGGGATGTATAGTTTGAGCTAGTGGCATCAAAGCGCGTGACGGTACCGTCTTCTTCCCGAACAAAGCCGCGAGGGGCGCTTGCAACCGGATCGAACCAATACCCCGTTATTGTGCCTTGGTCGTTGATACTGAATGGGCGTGTATTGGGCGGGCTGTTTGGGGCCGAAGCATTGAAGGAAGTGATGGTGCCGTCGTCGTCCCGCACAAAGCCGCTGCGGAAAAGAGAGCCATCGATATGCGATCCCGTGATTGCCCCGTGGTTGTTGATGCTGGCTGGGTATGTCTCGATTGACCCAAAAGGAGCGAACGCGTTGATGACACCGGAAGTGGCCAAAACAGCGGGCACCAGTGCCAGCAGCACCAGGGAGAGAAGCAAACAGAGTGCAGGGCGATTCCGAGGAAGGCTCTTCATGTCTCAAAGCTCCTTTCGGGGCAAGGGGATGCTCGAAACCAGGCGGCGAACTAACTGCAAACAAACCTCACCTGGAAGAGTCTCATGGGCTGCTTCCGTCGACCGCCGCATGCACACTGCCATAGACCTCAAATCGTGTATCCCCTTTGTTTTCAGGCCGATTCTTGGATTCCAGGACGATGAAGTTTGCGCAAAACGCTACAATGCCTTCCCATTTACCGCAATGGCCTGGCCATATAGAAATTACAACGCGTAGATGCTAGCACCCATAAAGGGACTGTTGTTAGAACGTCAAATGTCCTCGGAATTCACATGGAATGTCCGCGTAGGGGGCCGAACTGGCGAAATTCGGGGACTAGACGGGACGTTTTCCATCCAGCTATCCCCCAGCAAACACACGACTTAAGGGTCTCGTGACCAACCGCATGTCCGGTAACAATTTCTCCCACTCTAACCTCTTGCAACTGAAAGACTTATTCACTACTTGCAAAATATTAGAGTCTATAATATAAGGGTTTTTGGCCGTTGGGGCACTGCACCTGCTGAGGTGAGCGTCTTATATGTGTGTCCCAACTGCGAATTCAAGCGTCCGGCCTTGTCCTGACCGCAGCCGATGGGTCCGCCTGCTTCGTTCCCCGTCACGAATTGCTAACCGCCACACAAGGCAGCACGACGAAAGAGAGGTATTCCTACATCGTCGTCGGCAATCGCCTTAACGCCCTGAACAGGCTGATTAGATGAAGGCGTCGGCTCCTAGCTCCGAGTAAACTTGGTTGCGCAAACGACCGAGGCTCGGAAGAAAGGAGCCGAGCAATGCCAATTATAGGATGTGATTTTCACGCACGCTATCAGCAGATTGCCATGGGCCAGAGAAGAGACTGCAGAGTTGCTCGTCGAGCGGCGCTTGGACCACGAGAGCGGCGAAGCCCAAGCGTTCTACCGGAGTTTGCAGGATGCACACGAACCGGTACGCGTAGGGATCGAAGCGACCGGCCCCATTCATTGGTTCGAGCATTTGCTCGCGGAACTCGGTCACGAACTGTGGATCGGAGATTCCGCGAAGATTCGCGCCAGTGAGGTGCGCAAGCAGAAGACCGACGAGCGCGACGCCCGGCTCATTCTGAATCTCCTGCTCGCTAAGCGCTTTCCAAAAGATCTGGGTTCCCACGCCAGCTGAGCGCGACCTGCGGCAGTTGCTCTGGCACCGGCGGGTGGCCCGGACTAAGAACTGAGATCGGGGGCGGGTGCCCCAGGTTTGGTTTTCAAACCTGGGTCTTCCTCTTCCGGTCTAATGCGTTCTCCCTATCCCGTACCATCCAATTGATTATCCGACGAGGGATAATCATCCTGCCTGCCCCGCTAATGACGGGGAATGAGCGCAGCACGGTTTGTGTGCCCCGGATGATTCTTAGAGGCGAGCCGAAGGACCTCTCCGCATCCTCTTGCATCTGAACGACTTATTTACTACTAGACCAACGTAACACTCTATTGTATAAGGGTATTGGCCGTTGGGGCACTTGGTGGGTTTGGGCCAATGGGGCACCTGGTGGACGACTATGCGTGCCTCAACTGCGAATCGAAGATCAGCATGGTTTCTTACAAAAAACACCTCATGAAAGCCTTGGCCCCATGAAAGTCTTGGATTCTCTACCTTCGTCCCCCGCATCCGGTGCAGCCGCGTGCGGGGATTCTCGCACTCTTCTGGAACTGTTGACTGTGAACTGTCGACTGTTGACTCGGCTAAGTCCTTTAGAATGCGCAGTTCCAAGCAAACACCGTGTTTTACCTGGTTTTGGCCGAAGTTGTCCGTCCGTAACTTCTTTAGAATGCGCAGTTACGAAAAGGAGCCCTCGTAACCCCTTTAGAATGCGCAGTTCCGAAAAAAGGGGGGGGGAGGGTTCTCGCTCAAGACTTTTTGGGAGCCTACCAGACTGAACTGAGACCCGGCGCTTGCCCATTGCCGGGCCTCCAACTACAATGCCCGCGCTCGTAGCCCTGTTCTGCCGCGAGTAATCGCTCGATTTCGTTCTTGTTCCAAAGAGGATGCGATGACACCTGGCATTCGCCGTTGCACGTTCGCTCTGCTTACCAATGCCGGCGCTGCACTGCTCGTGGCAGCAGTCGCGGCGGCCCAAGGCTCTTCGCCGCAATCCGCGCAAGCGACGCTGGCGAATGAAACACCCGTGCAACTCAAAGTTCCGCAAGACACCTGGGACTATACGCGCCGGGAGGTG
>QHYL01000205.1 GCA_003224105.1 Acidobacteriota bacterium
CGCAGCGGATCGATGCTGCCTTCCGAATGCGGCACGCTAGCGTCCTCGAACACGCGAATCACGTGGGCAATCACGTCCACTTCGCGCAATTGCGCCAGCGCCTCGCGCATGCGCTCTTTCTGCATGCCGCCCAGGTCCACGTAATTTACCGTCGCATAGGTGATTTTTTTCGGATTGTAGAGCTTGGCCAGATCCAGCAGACGCGGCTCCGGGACTTTGGCTACGCCCACGTGTGTCGCCGACGCCCCGCCCTTGCCCTCGACCTGCGCTTTCGTCAAAATCCGGAACAGCGTCGTCTTCCCAACTTGTGGCAGCCCAATAATCCCTGCTTGCACTCGCGCCCCTTTACTCTGCTAATTTTCGGCACACACAAACCCCTCATCCTAGCACACCCGCTCCCGCGCCTCGCCGCTGTAGCGGCCGCCTCTGAGGTGGGCTGGTTTCTCAATCCGACCCTGGTGGCACCGTGGCCTAACGATTCTTACTCAGTTCGATCACAAACAGGGAAGGTTAGGTCTGAATATGAAGGCTGATGGTTGGTGTCGTGGGGAACTTTTTACCATGTGTTGTAGGCAGAACCACTGAGGTCAACTTGCCCAGAACTTGAATGCACGTCGTGAAACCCCACAAGATCTGGGCTGACAACAGGATCTCCCAGAGTCGGGCTATCGAAGTCCAGCTCCCAATCCGGCCTTCCTGTTATTTGGTCTATCGGAATAGTCCGAAGATAGCCGGCATCCACGAGATCCTGCAGAGACTCAGGACGCCGCTGTTTGTCCAAGGTGTAGTTATCAATCGCGTCGCGTAGGGTGCGTAGTTCCGTCCGGAGAGTGGCCTCACGTTCCCGCCGACTTACGCGGACCGTCTCCCTTGTCGTGGCCAGGAGTATAAGAGCAATGAGACCAAAGAAAACCAAGAAAATGCTCGTTCCTGACTTGAGCCGAAGCTTCATCTCTGCCTTTTCCGAAACCAGCATAACACGTCGAAACGTTGTGCTGTATCGAGCCGTCTCAACGCTACCAGATCGTTTGAATTCCGGCGGATTGCAGGCGGCGGTCGCGAGTGACGAGCGGAAGCCCGAGGTGGAGGGCCGTGGCGGCGATGATGCGGTCGGGCATATCTGGAACAATGCTCCGAGGGATATTCTCGAGTGCGTTTGCAACAGACGCATCCACAGGAGCAATGAACAATCCTGTACTCGGGTCACTTAGGGCAGTGCGGAGTCGTTGCAGGGCGGTCGGCGGGAGCCTTCTTCGTTCAACCAAGTAAACGGTCTCAATGACCGAAATCGCCGACACGTGAACACCGCGAGCATCGCGTATCGCATCTTCAATTGTGGTGCGGGCAAAAGCTGACAGTTCCTTAGAATTTTCCAGGTACCACAGCACGGTGTGAGTATCGAGCACCGGGCTCATAACTCGATGTCGCGAGGAAAATTACCCCACATTTCGCGGCGGGCTTCAGCGATATCCTCTTCCGTGATATGCACGTTTAGGTCTGCCCACAATCCAAGCAGACTGCGAAGCGGCTTCTTGGTTCCGTTCTTTTGTTTCAGGAAGTCCACAAAATCCAGTACTTCCTTCTGTTTTTCAGGAGGCAATTCACGCAGCTTTTCGAGCACCTGTTGTTCGATGGTCATGGGAAAACCTCTCAGCCGGTCTCGTTTCATTATACGCCTGCTGGACGCATTCCAGACCACTTGGGACGAGACCGCGAACGCACTGAAACGTTAGGGCGCTTCGAGCCGTCTCAAAGCCTATGCTTGCCAACTGCCGCCAATGAGCGTGACTGTCCTCGACCTTTCCGCCTATGTCGGGCTCGTTGCGGTCGGCGTGGTTACTCTGAATCTGCTCCTCGGGATGCTCATGGCGTTTCGGTATAGCCCGCACCGCTCCTGGCCGCATCGCCGGTTCAACTACTTCCGGCTCCACAATTGGTCTGGCTATGTCGCACTCTCGGTATCGCTTCTGCATCCGGCCATTCTGCTGCTGAACAAAGACCCGCGCTTTCGCATCATGGACCTTCTCTACCCTGTCCACTCTCCCAGCCAGCCTCTTGAAAACACCATCGGCGCCATTGCCCTCTATCTTCTCGCCTTCGTGGTCGTTACATCGTATCTGCGTCTCCAGTTGGGCCGCCACCTGTGGAAGTCTTTTCATTTCAGCATCTACTTCGCTGCCGCCGCTCTTTTCTTTCATAGTCTTTTCACAGACCCCGCGTTGAAGGGCGATCCTATCGACTGGTTTGACGGCGGCAAGCTCTTCGTCGAGTCCTGCGTTGTACTGATCGCGGTGGTCAGCCTGCTGCGCTGGCGTCATTCACGGCGAAAAGCCCTTCGACTCCGTACCGTCTCCCGCCACACCATCACCTCAACAGAACCATTGTAGTGGCGAGTCTTCAGACGCGTGCATTTTGGCCTTCGCATTGCGATTTTCGAATTTCGCGTTTCCCTGCTCCAATTTGCTAATCTATTCGCCCGTTTCCGGAATGGAGCTTCATGGTAGCCACCGAATACGAAATGCCGCCGTTTGACCTGCGGCTGGCGATGGAAACATTGTCTGCGAAGGATCCGGCTCTCGCGCCTCTGATTAAGGAAACGCGAGAATTTCGCGTCGAGAAGGGCGCTGCCGAATCCCCTTACGAAGTGCTGGTCGAAGCCATCACGCACCAGTCCATTTCCGGCAAAGCCGCGGCGACGATTTTCGGCCGCGTCAAGGCGCTTGGCTCGAACGGGCGCATTCCCTCGCCCGAGGAAATGCTTAAGCTGCGCAAGCCTGCCCTCCGCAAAGCCGGACTGTCCGGCGCGAAAACACTCGCGATGAAGGATTTAGCAAAGAAAACTATGGAAGGAGTGGTGCCTTCGCTCGAAGAAGCGCATAAATTGTCGGACGAAGAGCTGGTCAAACGCCTGGTCTCCGTCCGCGGTATTGGCGCCTGGACCGTGGAAATGTTCTTGATTTTCCGTCTCGGGCGCCCCGACGTCTTGCCCATCCACGATCTCGGCGTCCGCAAAGGCTGGGCCATCACTTACGGCAAAAAGCACATGCCCGCGCCCAAGGAGCTTCTGAAATTTGGCGAGCGCTGGAGGCCGTATCGCACCGTCGCCAGTTGGTACATGTGGCGCGCTTGCCAGCGCGCCGGCCACGCGGCCATGCGCAAAATCCGTCCTCACAAAACCAAACCCCGCGACATTGCCAAGCCGGGCAAGAGATCTCAATCTCCGCGAGCCGCAAAGGCAGGTAATTGAATTTTCAGAGATTGAAAGAGTGTAGAGGCCTCAGGAAGGCTTGAGCGCGAGTTCTCGCACCATTAGGTACATCGCGGCAATTCCCGCCAGCAGCACTCCGCTTTCGAGCGAAACCGAAATCCCGTGCAGCCGGCTAAACTCCGCGAGCAGCGAGCTGTCCGCCGCTGTCGCCTGGATCGAGCCCATCTGCACGCGCAGCACAGCCATCCTCGCGCTGACCGTGTATTGCGAGATCGCTGTCAGCGCGATCATCAATACGACGCAAAGCGCCGCCGGTGTGGCCAGGCTCGCAAACGTCTTCGTCCGCGTCAGCCGAGCCAGCAAAAGGACGCAACCGCAAACGATGCCTCCGAGATGCATGACGTTAAGCGAATATCCGACGATTGCTCCCGCGTGGTCGCGGTTCGGCGCCAGGATCCGGAAAGCCCCCGGCGCCACGACAAAACTCAGGAAGACATCGCTGCCCAGCCATAGGCTCAAACTTAGAAACTCGATTGCACGAAGGAAGGTTGACATGCGGAGATTTTAGCTAGAATGGCTGGTGACGCAAGAAAAGATGGTGGGCGACAAAGGACTTGAACCTTTGACCTCTCCCGTGTGAGGGGAGCGCTCTAACCAACTGAGCTAGTCGCCCGAGGTTGCCAAATGAGGCCAACGCGATGCCGCGAAGCGTCATCTATGTTGTAACAGGAAGGGATTGCGTTTTCAATTGAAAGCCTAACCGCGAATCGGTTCAACCAATGCCAACAGCTACTGCTCAAGTCGTCTCGCAGCTCCAGCGCTCCATCGCGCGCGCCATCTTCGGCAAGGAAGACGCCATCCAGCTGGCGCTGATCACGCTTCTTGCGCGCGGCCATTTGCTCATCGAAGATGTTCCCGGCGTGGGCAAGACCACCCTTGCGCAGGCCCTCGCCAAATCGTTTCACTGTAGCTTTCAACGCATCCAGTTCACTTCGGATTTGCTGCCTAGCGATGTGCTTGGCGTGAGCGTCTACAATCCTGAAAATCGCGAATTTGAGTTTCGTCCCGGGCCGATTTTTGCGAACGTCGTGCTTGCCGACGAAATTAACCGCACGACGCCGCGAACGCAGTCCGCGCTGCTTGAGGCCATGAACGAAGCGCAGGTCAGTATGGACGGAAAAACGCAGGCGCTACCGCAGCCGTTTTTCGTGATCGCCACGCAAAATCCTGTCGAGCACCACGGCACGTATCCGCTGCCGGAGTCGCAGCTCGATCGCTTCCTGATGCGCATTAAGATGGGTTACCCATCGCATGAAACCGAGCGCGAAATACTGCGCAAGCGCATTGGGGAGGATCCGATCCAATCGCTGGAGCCCGTGGCGGATTTGAGCGAGGTGCTGGCCATGCAGGAGGCGGTCAACCATATCAAAGTGGACTCCAGCCTGCACGATTACGCCCTTGAAATCGTCAATCGCACGCGCAAGACCGAGCAGCTTGCTCTCGGCGTTAGCCCCCGCGGCACATTGATGTTGCAGCGCGCGGCACAAGCCCGGGCGTACCTGGATGGCCGGGACTATTGCCTGCCCGACGATTTCAAGCAGCTTGCGGTTCCTGTTTTTGCGCACCGCGTGGTGGCCAGCTCGCGCCACGCGTCGTTGCAGAAGAAGTCTGAAACTACGGAATCCGTTCTCCGCGAAATCGTCGAATCCGTTTCCGTGCCGCTATGAACGCCGAACGCTCTGATGCGGCAACCGCTTTACGCCGCTGCGGCGGGATAAACGCGCCGCTACAAGCCGTCTTGCGTTGCCCGTAACGAGTCATGGGTGCGATTCGTTCCACTCTCGCGCAGATGGTGGCCAGGGCCGACCGGCCCGGTGTCCGCGCGTTTTTCCTTTCCAT
>QHYL01000206.1 GCA_003224105.1 Acidobacteriota bacterium
AGTTGCTGGAGGGGTTCAGCGTTGCTGAGGCAGAAGCTGTTCCCGCGGCGGACTGGATCTGATCCTCGGTGATGAGCTTGGTGTTCGGCGCCGCAGGGACAAAGTCTCTGACGGTGAAGCCTGCTCCTCCGGTGAAGGTTGTGCTGTCGGCAGTGGCTACTTCGCCAAGAAGCAAATCCCCGTTGGTCGTGGTCAGATTCCCGCTATTTGGCGATGTGCTCGTGGCTGATGCAGCTACCACTGCATCGAGGGAGTTCGCAAGCGCCACACCGGAATACTCCAGGATGGCGAAGCGCAATGGACCGGAAACCGTCATGGTCACGGTGATGGTGTTGGCGCCGCCCACGATGTTTTCCGCGTAGTAGATGGCCGAAGTTACGGCGCTCCCCGAAGAGCCGATTTGATTCGCTTGCTTGTAAATGTTCGCATTGGAGTCTTTGACGGTAAAGACCTGCGAGTTGGACAAGCCACCACGAATCACTATGGCAATAAAATTTCCGGCCGTGTTCGCACTGGGGAAAGCGAGCGTGGAAGTGGTGGTGGTGCCGGCGTCTTTGCCAATGTGCTGAACCAAAGTGATGCCTGCGGCCTGCGCCCGCGTGAATGCTCCCGCGAGCAAAAGGAGCAGCAAGGAACAGAGAGCCACGCGACCAACAAGAACGCGAGTGTTTGAGCAAGAAATGGAACCGGTTCGATTCATTTCACCCCGCAACGGGCATGAGTCTAGGTTTTGCGAGCCAGTCTGGTTTAGCGGAGAGAACAGCGAACCACCTTCGTGCACACCAGGAATCTAATCCGCCATTACTGCCAAGCGCGCAGCGCAGAATATCACGCTGCGCGCTATGACAGGCGTCGGCTTTCATATAATCAAAAGGAATGATCACCCACTAGCAAAAAAGCCTCGCACCAGCAGCCTTGCAATAACCGGCTTTTGCCGGTTATTGAATACGAATCGGAAGAAGGCCCCGCTCGGGTTATCCCTACGAGGCTTGTTCCGCTTTCTCCCGTCCAGTACCCTCCCGATTTAGGGGAGGAGCCCGAAGACAGTTAATACAAACTGGCCGCCGACATAAACCTTGCCGTTTGCGACCGTCGGTACGGACCACTTCACGGCAGGCCCGGCGGCGTTTGCACCGCTACTGGGGCTGCTGTATAGCAAAGATCCAACGTTGGTCGCGTCGTAAGCGTCCAAGACCGCCGGCGTGTTGTTCTGCCATCCGGTGTAGTCGACGACCCAAACGACACCTCCTGTCGTACCGTTTGCGGAGACCGAAGGAATGCCTCCGCGCGGCGGGAACATGTTGCTCGAAGCAGCCGATTGCGGCGTGGCAATGACGCCGTTGGCAATCGAGAACTGACTCAGGGGGAAGTTCTGGCCCGTGGTGTAGATATTTCCATTCCAATAGGCCGGAACGCCGTAGTTGCCGCCGTCGAGCAGGGTTGTGTTGGGCGGTGGCACAGGGACAACTTCCTGCACGTCGTTGTTCGAGGACGAATTGAATTTGCCCATCTTCGTCCCGCCGGGCGCAGGAGCCCCGATATCCAGGAGGTACAGAATCGCGACCTTACCAGTAGCGACGGCCAAATTCGGATGGGCCGCAGACCCAACAGAGCCGGGCAGAATGAGTAGGCCCGAAGAGGCCAAATCGATGTCGTTTGCGTTGAATGTAGACTGATTGAATGGCGTGAACCAGTCCAGAATGGATCCAGTCGGACTGAGCTTCACCGCAGTGTCACCGAAATTCGTGACTCCGTCGTAATTGCCGTTTCCGGTGGAGACGTAGACATTTCCGTTCGCGTCAAGCGCCGGACCAGCCCCGCTCATCCAGACTCCGCCTCTCATGCAACCCTGGTTGGGCGCCGGATTGGTGAGCGGCCTCACAAACTGTTGGGCGAGACTTGTTGCGTCGTACCCCATGACCCAGCCCTGGTAGGTGCAGTGGTCGCCGTGAGAGCCAAAGCCGATATACACGGTGTTGTTGTTAAGAAGCAGGGCGGGCCGCTGCAAGTGGGCAAAGGCGCTAAAGTTGCTGGCCGAGATGACCACGGGGCCGTTGAACTTTTCCGCGCCTGTCGTCAAGTCCAAAGCGTGCAAGCGGTGGACGAAGCAAGGCGAGGCGGTGGAGCATGCCTGACCATTAACAGTGCCCGCGGTTTCCTTGGTCTTGGGCATGACGTAAATGGTGTTGCTTGCCGGGTCGATAACCGGAGTCGAAGTCACGCCGATTTCCGGAGTGATGTCGGTGTTGCCCTGGAGGTCGGACGGCCCGAGGGTCGTCGCGTTAGGCCCGAGGAAGCTCACCTTCCAGAGCTGGGCACAAGAGGGCGAGTCAGCGTCAAAGGCGTAAATGCTGTCGTGTTCGGTCGCAACAAAGACCACGTTGCGAGTGACACCACCTACGTTGAGGTTGGCTACCCAGAGCGGCTCAGAGTAAACAAAGCCGTCAACTGGGCAGGAAAAAAGTTGCCCGAACGAGGAGGAGTTTACGGTTGACGGTGTCAGGCCGTACTCCTTGAGATTCTGGCCGGTGCGGGCAGTGTCGTTGTGATGCGTGTAAACGCCCGCCAGATCCGTGAGAGCCATCAAAGCTGTAGCGGTTACCGAAGCGTTGGCATTGCTGACGGCGGTTACGGTGTGTGCGCCGGGTTGTGTGCCGGGAGTGTAGAGACCGGTATTGGAAATCGTTCCGGACGCAAGGCTACCGCCGTTGCTCCCGTCAACCTGCCAAGTCACGCCGAGATTCTGCGGATCGTTGGTTATGTTGGCCGTGAACTGAACGGTTTGTGTAGCAGACAGGGTCGCAGAAGCGCGCCTGGGCGTAACGGCAACATTAAGCACGCCCTGGGTTACGGTGATCGTCGCGGAGCCCGATTTCGTCGTATCGCCGATAGCAGTTGCCGTCACGGTGACAGTTGCCGGACTGGGCACATTCGCCGGCGCCGCATAATTAACGGATGACGTTGTGGCTTGAGATAGAGTGCCGCAAGTAGCGCCGCTGCACCCTGCACCGGAGAGCGACCAGGTGGCGCCGCGGTTTTGAAAATCATTGTTTACCGTAGCGGTGAACGCTTGCGTTCCGTATCCAGAAGGAACGCTAGCCGTGGCCGGCGAAACGGTGACGCTGATGGGCAGCGCAACGCCATTGGCTGACCTAAATGCCGCTAGGCCCGCGCCCCAATTGTCCGCCCCGGAGAGCGTAGCGCCCGCGGAAACAGTGCCGGCGGTGTTTTGCAGGGCATCTTCAGCGATCATCTTGGTATTCGGCGCCGCAGGAATGGACTCTTCGATGGTGTAGCCGCTGTTTGGAGTGAAAGTCTCGGAATTGGTGGTCACGATAATGCCCAGCAATAAATCTCCACTCGCACCGGTTGTCAAGTTGCCGCTGCCCGGGTTTATGCTGTTCCCCTGTGTCACTACCGGTGTGGCGTCCAGCGAGTTGCTGGTCGCAACACCGGAGTACTCCAGGATGGCGAGGCGCAAGGGACCAGCGACGGACTGCGTCACTGTGATGGTGTCGGGGCCACCGTTGATGTTTTCCGCGTAATAAAGCGCAAACGTGACGGACGTTACGTTGAAACCGAGCTGGAAGGCCTGGTGGTAGGTATTCCCATTGGAATCGCTGACCGTGAAGACTTGCGAGCTCGAAAGTCCGCCACGGATACCAACTGCAATGAAGTTGCCGGCCGTAGTGTTATTGGCGAAAGCCAGAGCGACGGAAGTCGACGTAGCCCCATCGATATTTCGGTGCTGCACGAGGGCGATGTTGGCAGACGTGGTGGTAACTGTGAAGTTGACCCCGTTACTTGGCACGCCGCTTTCAGTGACAACCACGTTACCGGTTGTCGCGCCGGAGGGCACGGGCACGACGATGCTCGAAGCGTTCCAACTTGTGGGCGTTGCCGGGGTTCCGTTGAAAGTGACGGTGCTCGTACCTTGTGACGCGCCGAAGTTTGCTCCAGCAATCGTAACGGAAGTTCCGACGGGCCCAAAGTTTGGAGACAGAGTCGTGATGCTGGGTGGCGGGGTAACAGTGAACACCACGCCATTGCTAGGCACTCCGCCAACATTCACGAGAACGCTGCCGGTGGTGGCGCCGGCCGGCACAGGAGCAGTGATACTGGTGTCGCTCCAGTTCGAAGCGCGGGTCTGAATGCCGTTGAATGTGACAAAGCTCTGAATCGTGCCGACGGTCGGGCCGAAGTTGGTGCCGGTAATGATGACATTCGTCCCGATAGGACCGGAAGTCGGATTGATGCCGGTGATTGCGGGAGGAGGCGTGACCGTGAAGAGCATGCCATTACTGGCCACTCCGCCAACGGTAACGACGACGTTTCCAGTGGTTGCGCCCGAGGGCACTGTGACATTGATCTGGTTGGCGATCCAGTTGGTGACGGTCAAAGTTGCGCCGTTCAAAGTGGCTGTGCTTGTGCCCTGAGTGGATCCGAAGTTTGCGCCGTTGATGGTGAAGCCCGCACCTACTGGTCCTTGCGTGAGGCTCAAGCCGGAGATGCTTGGGCCAACGGTGGTCACAGTGAACGCAACGCCGTTGCTAGCAGTGCCGAGTACCGTGACGACGACATTGCCGCTGGTTGCGCCGTTGGGCACAGGGACAACAATGCTCGTGGTGCTCCAACTCATGGGCGTTCCGGCGAGGCCGTTGAAAGTGACGCTGCTGGAACCCTGGCTTGCGCCGAAGTTCGCTCCGCTGATCGTCACGGAGGTGCCAAGAGGTCCGGACGTGGGATTGATGCCCGAGATGCTGGGGGCCGGAACCACGGTGAAAGTTATCCCGTTGCTTTGGATTCCGGCCACGGTGACTACGACGGGACCGGTGGTAGCTCCCGCAGGCACTGAAGTAATGATGCTCGTGGCGCTCCAGTTCGACACTGTTGCGGAAGCGCCGTTGAACGTCACCGTGCTGGTGCTTTGTGTCGAGCCAAAGTTGGTCCCAGTGATAGTAAGCGAGACACCAGCGGCTCCGCTGGTCTGGCTCAGGCTGGTGATGGTGGGCGCCGATCCACCTGCACCATTTGCCGGTTTGAATGAAGCCAGGACCGCGCCCCATGCACTTGAGGTGGATAGCGTCGCAGAGGCAGAAGTGGTTCCCGCCGCAGTTTGAACCTGATCCTCGGTGATCATTTTGGCGTTGGGCGGCGCGGGCACGACATCCCGAACCGTGTAGCCGGTTCCCGCCGTGAACGTCTCACTGTCGGCCGTGGCTACGGTCGCCAGCAGCAAATCCCCGTTGACCGTGGTGGTCAAATTCCCAGTACCGGCCGCCGTGCTTGTGTTGGTTCCTGTAGCGACTGCATCCAGGGAGCTTGACGTCGCCACACCCGAGTATTCCGAGATGGCGAAACGCAGCGGACCGGAAACCGCCAGCGTTACCGTAATCGTGTTGGCTCCGGCCTTGATATTTTCCGCGTAATAGATGGCCGAAGTCACGGCGCTTCCTGTGAAGCCGATCTGCGCCGCCTTCTTGTACGTGTTCGCGTTGGAATCGCTGACGGAGAAGACTTGGGCATTCGAGAGGCCGCCGCGAATCGCCACGGAAATGAAGTTTCCGGCAGTGTTAGGGCTGGCAAACGCAAGCGTGGAAGTAGTCGTCGTACCCGCATCCTTGCCAATATGCTGCACGAGGACAATGTTGGCGGCTACAGAAGCTGTGTTCGTCAGCGAGAAATTAGCCGGATTCGCCACGCCAGAGACGGAGCCGGTGACGAAGTAGGGGCCGCCGGCAACGCTGTTCGCGGTGAAGACGGGGGCGGTTGCGACACCTGAGGCATTCGTGGTCGCCGTGTTCACGCCGCCTGCAAACGTGCCGCTCGCTCCGCTTGTTGGCGCCGTGAACGTGACCGTCGCACCGCTTACAGGATTGTTGAAGGAATCTTTGACCGTAGCCTGCAGCGGGGCCGTAAACGCCGTATTGACGGTGGCGCTTTGTGGTGTCCCCGCCGTGGCCGTGATACTGGCAGCCGTACCGGCAAGATTGGTCAACAAGAAGTTGGCCGGAGTCGAGACGCCCGTAACCGAAGCCGTCACGTTGTAAGCTCCGGCTGTGGTGTTCGCGGTGAAGACTGCGGCCGTAGCAATGCCTGACGCGTTGGTCGTCGCGGTGTTCACGCCACCTGCAAACGTGCCACTCGCGCCACTGCCTGGAGCCGTAAACGTCACGGTGACGCCGTTAACCGGGTTGCCCCCAGCGTCCTTCACGGTCGCTTGGAATTGCGTGGCGTAAGGCGCGCCCACAGTTGCACTCTGCGGGGTACCCGCAGTTGCGGTGACGCTAGCTGCTGCGCCTGCCAGGTTGGTGAGCGAGAAATTCGCAGGAGAAGCAACGCCAGAAAAGGTCGCGCTGACAGTATAAGGACCACCGGCAACACTGTTCGCCGTGAAAACAGCCGAGGTTGCCACGCCCGACGCGTTCGTTACCGCCGTATTCACGCCACCCGCAAACGTGCCGCTTGCGCCACTGCCGGGAGCCGCAAACGTCACCGTCACGCCGTTTACAGGATTGTTTCCTGAGTCGGTCACAGTCACTTGCAATTGCGCAGCAAAGGCGTTGTTGATCGTTGTGCTCTGCGACGTACCGGCACTGACGACGATGTTGGCCGGAGGATTACCCAGGTTCGTAAGTGAGAAATTGGCTGCCGTGCCGATTCCCGATGCTGAAGCCGTTACTGTGTACGGACCACCGGCGGTGCCGTTGGTCGTAAAGACCGCCGCAGTAGCGACACCCGAGCCGTTCGAGGTGGCAGTGTTCACGCCACCCGCAAACGTGCCGCTCGCGCCACTGCCTGGAGCCGTAAACGTCACGGTGACGCCGCTTACCCCGTTGCCGAAAGAATCCTTGACCGTAGCTTGCAGCTGCGTTGCGAATGCAGTGTTGATGGAGGCGCTCTGCGGTGTGCCGGCAGTC
>QHYL01000207.1 GCA_003224105.1 Acidobacteriota bacterium
AGATTCCTGCGTCGCCCCTGGGCGCAGAAACGCGAGATCATCTCCTGGTATACCCGGAAGGTCGGTCATCGCAACTGAAAATGCAGACACACGCTCAGACTCTGCTGCGATCCAGCCGAATACCATTCAAGCTTGGCTGCGCCTCCATGGTGTAAGCTTGTGAGCGGCTGGCTGGCGCAACTATTTTTGCGATACGCGTCCCCGCTGTTTGGGTTGCGAAACATACCTGTCCTGGGTCGTTTCGCCCAGTGGGCAAGCCATAGACTCGTCCCGCGTGACTCACGCGTGTGGGTGCAAGTTCACGGCGGCCCGGGTGAGGGCCTGTGGCTCTGCCTGAATCCCCGCACGGGCTCAGATTATTTGCAAGGTGGTGGTGAACCCGAAGTGCAGGCCGCCCTGCAAAGATATCTCCGGCCCGGGATGATCTTTTATGATATCGGGGCAAACATCGGATTTTTCTCTCTCCTTGCCGCGCGGATTGTTGGGCCGGAAGGACGTGTGGTTGCCTTCGAGGCCGATCCCGAGGTCGCGGAACGCCTTCGCGAACACGTCGCGCACAATCAATTCTCGAACATCGTCGTTCATCAAAAAGCGGTTTGGTCGGAGACGCGCACCGTTTTCTTTGCGCGGGCCGATCCCGGGGCATCACCGGACCGCGGACTCGGTCATGTTGCGCCCACCTCCGCAAACGACACCGTTCAGGTTTCTGCCGTGTCGTTGGATGAGTTTATCCAAACATCCAGTCCGCCCGACTTTCTGAAGTGCGACGTTGAAGGAGCTGAGGCGGAAGTATTTCGCGGAGCCCAGCGCCTGCTCAAAGAAAATCGTCCCATCCTCCTCTGCGAAATGCACACCAGAGGGAACCGCCGCGCGCTCCTCGAAGAGTTTGCCGCTTTGGGTTACAACTGTGAGCCTCTCGACGAGACCCATATCTTGGCGCTCCCCTCATTGGTTGGACCAATGATCATTGACTCCAAATGAAACGAGTCCTTCAGGCCGCTCTGGCGAAATTCGGCTTCCGGCTGAGCCGCCTCGCCAATGCTCCCAAGGATGGGCTCACCTGTTTTTTCGAGGCCATCCAGCAAGCAGGTTTTACGCCGCGCCACATCGTGGACGTGGGAGCGAATCACGGCAACTGGACTCGAGCCGCCATTGGCTTTTTCCCGGAAGCGCACTACACACTCGTCGAGCCGCAAGATCACCTGAAGATTCATATTCAAGACCTGATCGCCCGTGGTTATAAAATCCGCTGGGTGAATGCGGCTGTCGGGGACAGACCGGGCACCTTTCCGTTTACGATAGCCAGCCGGGACAACAGCAGCACGTTCGCGCTCACCGAGAAGGAAGTCCGCGCCTCCGGGGCGCAGCAGGCTGCCATGCAAGTCACCACGCTTAACGAACTGTTGGCCTCGGGCAGTGCGCCTCTCCCCGATCTAGTAAAAATCGATGCGGAAGGATTTGACCTGAGAGTCCTGGCAGGCGCTTCCAACGTGATAGGCAAGACGGATATTTTTCTTGCCGAAGCCATGGTCTGCGGTCCCTACGAAAACTCGCTCTTAGACGTCATACAGCACATGGCCAGCGTGGGATACCGCCTCATTGATATTACCGGCCTGGAACGCAGCCCAAAGCACGGCGTCCTGTGGTTGTGCGAACTGGCTTTCCTGCGCAGAGGATCAGCCTTACTGGACAAAGCCGGCTCCTTCGAGTGAAGCGGACTTGCGTTTCTTTCCCAACTTTCTAATGCAGTTGGGCATCCTGTGCTCTATGGCGGGACGCCCAGTGTTCGTACGTCTTAAGCAAGCTCTCTGTCAGGCGCCCCTTTCGGATTCTCTACGCTGCGCGTACATTAAAGAGGGATGCTCACCCTCTTCACCACACCGAAACCCTTCGTCGGACACGTCGCCGTCATCCAGCGCAACGCCCTGCAAAGCTGGAAGTCTCTCCATCCGCACGTCGAGGTCATCCTCTTCGGCAACGAGGAAGGCGCCGCCGCAGTCTGTCGCGAACTGGGCATCCGTCACGTCCCCGAAGTTCGCCGCAACGGTTACGGCACAAAATACCTCGCCAGCATCTTTGACCAGGCCCAGGAGATGGCCGCCCACGACGTTCTCTGCTACGCGAACTGCGACATCCTGCTCATGGGCGACTTTCGCCGCGCCGTCGAAGCCGTTTCCAGCATCCAGAAGAACTTTTTGCTCGCCGGCCGCCGCTGGGATGTGGATATCCAGGCGCCCCTGGATTTTCAGCGCGCGGGCTGGGAAGACGCGGTTCGCCACCTCGCCCTCCAGACCAACCGCCAGCGTCCCGCGCAATGGATCGACTACTTCGTTTTCTCGAAAGGTCTCTACTATCAGAAAGCTCCTGAATTCGTTATCGGCCGTCCCGGCTGGGACAACTGGTTAATCTGGTTCGCGCTTTCCTCCCGCGCCGCCGTAGTGGATCTTTCCAGCGATGTTTGCGCCGTTCACCAGAACCACGATTACTCCTACCATCCGGAAGGCGAACGCGGCGTCTGGCAAGGCGAAGAAGCCCAGGAGAACTACCGTCTCCTGCAAAATGGCCGCAAGTTCCGTACGCTGAAGAGTGCGGTCTACGTTCTGCAGTCGGGCCGTTTGCGCGCGAATCCTTCTCGCTGGATGGTTCTTCCGGCCCGCCATGTGCGAGGTTGGTTCTATCGCGCCTGGTTTTCTTTCCTCAACCTGACCCGGCCGATTCGGCACCGGCTGGGATTGAAACAGGAAGCGCTGGCAAGAAAGAGTAGATGACGCCGTATTCTATTTGCGCGCGGAGCGGTTTCAAGGAATTGCCAGTTCCAAGGTGGCGTCCCTTCGGGGATTGCGCGCAGCGGTGCTGCTTGCGAATCAGATTGGCCTGGACCAGGTCATTCATGTTCAGGAGGTGAAACTGAATGTCCCAGTGGACGACGCCATCTTTGCCATGCCGACCGCCAATCCTCCGACGCATTCGCCCTAATGAGGCTTTCTTGACCCTGTGCGCAAGGGTCGCATACACTAAGAAATTCGAAATCAGCCGCAGAAGCACCTAGAGAGGCTGTTGCACCCCGCGGGTGAAATGGACGTATCCGCGGTTGCGTAGTACAAAGGGGGATTGCTTTGCCGAAGCGCACTTATCAACCGCGGCGGCGCCGCCGCGCCAAGACGCACGGGTTCCGCGCCCGCATGAAGACGAAGGGCGGCCGCAGAGTTCTGGCAGCTCGCCGCAAAAAGGGACGCCATCGGCTTACTCCCGATTAGTGCAGGAAGCCTGAGAATGCCCGGCAACTCGGGCAAAAACGGGATGACGTTTCCGCGCGAAGCGCGGCTGGTGAGGCGCGGCGAATTTGATGCTGTGTACCGCGCCGGAAAGCGCCGTTCGAGTTCCCACTTCACAGTGTTCTTTCGCGCCAATGCATTGCCGCAAAACCGGTTTGGCATCAGCATCAAAAAGGCGCTGGGCGGCGCGGTGGTGCGCAATCGTATCCGGCGGCGCTTGCGGGAGATCGTGCGCTGCCACCGGGGAGAGATCCCCGCGGGATGGGACATCGTAATCCATCCGAAGAGCGCCGTGGCCAAAGCGCCGTTTGCATCCCTGACCACGGATTTGCTCCGGCTGCTGCAAAGTGGCGCGCAGGCGGGGAAATGAAAGCAGAGGGATGATTCATTTGCAAAAAGAAGAGAACAGACCACAGTCTGTTCCGCCGAACGTGCGCGTCGCGCTCCTGGCACTGCGTTTTTACAAAACGTACTTGTCTTTTCTGTTCGCGGGGAATTGCCGGTTTAATCCCACTTGCTCGCAGTATGCCTACCAGGCGATCGAGCGTTTCGGCGTGCTGGGGGGAGTTTGGCTGGGATTGCAGCGGCTTCTGCGCTGCCATCCGCTCTCGCGCAGGTTTGGGTACGATCCGGTTCCCGAAGCTTGGCGCGAAAAAACGCCACGTGCGGCGCAAACCAGGGCCACGCCAGAGCCAAGCCATCCCGCAGAGATTCCCCATGAGGTGCACTCTTGAACGTCCCCGGACAAAAGGACAAGTTCACTCCGGAGCTGCGCATTCTGGTGGCGTCGCTGCTCTCCATGGTGGTGATTCTGGCATGGGCAAAGTATTTTGGGCCAAAGCCGCCGATTCAACGGCCGCAAACGAACCGGCCGGCGCAAACCTCCCCCGCCACACCTGGCTCCGCCAGTGCGGTCCCGCCAATAGCGGGTGCTTCGCAGAAGCCACCAGCTTCGACCGTAGCCGCAACCGCCGCGTCAACTCCGGCGAATGTTCCGCGGCGCGGCGATTCGCAGGAACGCACCATCACCATCGAAAACAACCTTTACCGCGTGGAGTTTTCAAACCAGGGCGCTGTCGTCAGAAGTTGGAAGCTCAAAAAATATACGGATGATACGAAGCCGCCGCAGAAGTGTAAGGACGGCTCAAATCCGCCTTGCGTGCTGGACCTGGTGCATCAGCAAGCGTCGAAGGAAACCGGCGGCTGGCCGTTCGCGGTGACTCTCGACGACGAACAACTCCAGAACGCCGCGAACAGCGGTCTCTATGAAATTTCAACGTCCGCCAGCACTGTGAACGCGCCGGCCGACGTCGAATTCACCTGGAGCGACGGCCACCTGGAAGTCACGAAACACTTCCATTTCGATCACAGCTACGTGGTGCGCGCGGAAACCTCCATCAAGCTGAACGGCAGTCCCATCAAGGCAGGCTTGGCTTGGCTCGGCGGCTTTGGCGATTTGACGGTGCAGAACCCCTCGCCGATCGAGACGGTCACCACGTTCTACAGCACCGAGGGCGGAAAAATCACGAATTATCAGCACAAAAAACTGGAAGGAATAGATAAGTGGAGTGCGGTTTCCTGGCATTGGCAAGCGGGGGTAGATTTCGCCGGCATCGAAGACCGCTATTTTGCGATGGCGTTTCTTCCGCTCAACGGCGCCGCGCCCGGAACGCTCGAAACGCGCTACTGGAAGGCCTGGCACAACGTTAAGGTGGACGACAAAGAAACTCCCGAGCCCGTGCCGGACGTGGCTGTTTCTTCGCCGGCCACTCCACTGGCGCTGCGTGCTTACGTTGGCCCTAAGGATT
>QHYL01000208.1 GCA_003224105.1 Acidobacteriota bacterium
GTCACTCACGCCGCTTAAGATTAGGTTTAGCCAGAGCGTTGTTTGTTATCGCCGCCTTTTGCCGCCTGGTTTTTCTATAACTTCCGTCAGACCAAAAGGATATGGCGGAAGCGTGTGGGAGTCGAACCCACCATTCGACCCGCGAAGGACCGAATCGCCGGCTTTGAAGGCCGGGGAGATCACCGGACCCCTTTCGCCTCCGCGAGCAGTATAGAGGACACGCCAAGACGCCTCAAGGTAGCTAAAATCATGCTGTAGAATTACTGAAGGGCCGGTTCCGTTCAGCTGCGTTGGGAAACGAGCGCTGCGGCTTGGTTGGTGCGAATGAGAGCGGCGACAAGATCGTAGAGCGCGGGAGTGGTGCAGACTTCATAGTAACAATGTTCGGTGGCGCGGCCGACTTTTCCGTCGGGAAGCAACTGGCGCGCGAACGATTTCCGAAGCACCAGCAATTCCACGGATTCGCCGAGCGGAACTTCGCCGTAAAAGAGCGTGACGTTTTGCTTGCCCCACGGCAGGTCCAGTTTTGTCTCGATGGAATCGAGAGAAATTTCTTCGGAAAGCTTCTTAAAGCCTTCCTCGTTGAGCTCGATGCCGTTCATGTTGTAGCGCACAAGGAATTCGTCCAATTCCTCTGCGGAAGCGCCTTCCATCGTGTTCAGGAATTGGAAGACGGAGAAGTGCGACTTCTGCTTGGCAAGCATGCGCTTGGCCAGCTTGGCGCAGCCGGAGAGACGGTCGGAAAGATTGAGCGCTTTCGAGATCATGATGCGCGAATCGCCGTCCACCCAATAAGTGGGCGCATCGCCCTGGAAGGCTACACCGAGACCAAGTTCGAGGGTGGGGAAATCGCTCGACGAGGCTCGCTCGTTGTAGGAATTGCAAACTGCCAGAATTTGGCGTGAAAGGATACAGGCCTTTGCGACAGGCCGCGCGTAGGCCGCAGATGATTCGGTTTCGAAGATAGCAAGAATGATGGCGTCACCTTCGATGAAGACTTTCTTTGCGTCAAAGCGGTCGAGAAGCTTCTTCACCGGCTCGTGCAAATTCAGACTGAAATGCGAGGCGGGATTGAGGCCGCGCGAGAGGAGATCCTGAGTCATGCGCGTGGATCCGCGGACGTCCGCTTTGATGATGACATGAGAAATCACGTTGTCCTGCGCAGGCCGGGCCTCTTCTTGCAGGACGCACTCATAGAGGCGGTTATTCATGCGTGACAATTCGCGGGCCTTTTCCGTCGTGACCAGGTTGATGCGTTCCATGCCCGCGGTCAGGTGTTCGGCGTCGCGCAAATCCCGGTGCAAGCGGAAAAAATCGCTCGCGAAACGCAAAACGAATTCCTTCATTTCGTCGCGGGAGTACCGCTGGATTCTTCGGGAAAGCTCCTCGATGGTTCGCAGTGACAACTTCCTCGCAGGAACCTGTTTGACGACCCTTTCCACTTGCTTCAGTTCATCCTTGGAAACCAGAGCGCGGCGAAGCTGTTGAAGATGCAGCGGTGGGCAGTACTCCGCAGCGATCGGGCGAACTTCGTAGCTGGCCAGGACATGAAAGAGCATTTCGTGTTGTTCGAGGCGGTCGAGGAGCCGCGTCAAAAGCTGCGCGCGCAGGGGGGCTGAATCTTCAGGGCCGGATTTTGGATCGAACAGGCGCTGTGCGTTTTCCGGATCGTCTAGAAACTCTCCGAGCCGGGATGCTTTACCCTTGCGGAAGAAGTCCAGTTTCTGACGAGCGTCTTCGACTTGCGGATCCAATTCCTCCAGCTTCAGTTCCTGGTGTTGGAGGCGGCTCTCAATATCGTGCAACGAGGCCTCCAGGTCCGCGGGATTATCGGAGCTCAGGAACTTGTTGAAAAAACTATCGCCGCGTTCAAGGCGCTTTCGGGTGGCTTCGCGCTGCTCCTCAAGATTAGTTATCTCGTTGCGGATGGCCTGAACGCTTTCGAGCAAAGCCGTGTGCGTTTCGACGGCTTCCTTGTGCGCCGGATCGTCAGCCACGGTGATGCCTGCCTCGCGGAGAAACTCCTGGAAGAGGGCATCCATAGCCTCGAAGCGGTCCGGATCGCGCGCGTAATTGCCAAGCAGGACGTAGTGCTCGAGGAAAAAGACGTCGTCCTTGCCGCCGTCAAGAAAGATCAGACGGTTCTTGCAAAGTTCGTAATAGTGAGCAAAATCCTCGCCGAACAAGGCGCGGCGGGTCTTTACGATGGTGTTGTCCTCGACGTCCGCCAGAATCTGAGCCACCTGCTGCCCCACTTTGCGAACCACCGCGCGGCGCGAAGCTTGCAACTCCGACAAGCGCGCTTTGATGACATGCGCCTGCTGGCTGCGCTCGAAGTGCTCCCCGCGCTGGCGAACCCACTCTTTCCCTTCCAGAATGATGTTCGCGAACTGATTGCCGATTTCCGAGGTGAGGAACTTCAGCAGGCTCAACCGGAAAAGAAGATCAATCTCGATGTTCTTGTGATATTTGGCCTGGGTCAGCGAACTCTGCAGAAGTTCGGATAGCAATTTGCGAAACGCAACAGAGTCCGGCCCGCGCGATTGACGCGGCTCCATGCCGGGTGCCTGCGCAGAATTAGTGTGCTGGCGGATGAGATCGAGGAGATAATCGCGGGCGGCTTGAACAAACTTGGGGCTGAGGAAAACGTCGTGGTGAATATTATCCACCCCGATGGCCAGCGTCCCCATGGGGAGCGAGACGTTATAGCTCTTCAGGCCGATTCCGGACGGCTCGGACGAGCTAAGTATGGAAAGCGTATTGGACATATCCTTCGGTCGCAGCGCTCTTTCCAAGCTAGCAGCCAGGCTAGACCCGGGCAAGGAACCCACGGGTCAGGCGTAACCAGATAGTTAGGGGTCGGGCACTTTCCAGGAGAACTACGTGGGATCTAGCACGGAAATCCGGCGGGAGTCGGCGCCCAAATGCTCAAGCCGAACCCGAACCAGGGGCCAGGGTGACGGAAGGGGAAACTTTTCTGACCATTCAAGAATGGCCACGGCGGGCGTCGCAAACATGTCCTCCAAACCGAGGGTCTCAAAGTCATGGAAACTCTCGATGCGGTAAAGATCAGCGTGATAGACCTTAGCTTGCTTGCCGTAAACATGGACGAGCGTGAAGGTGGGGCTGGTCACATCGTTTTCATTGGCAACCCCGAGGCCGGAGGCCAAGCCCTTCGTCAGTGTCGTCTTGCCAGTGCCTAGGTCGCCAGTAAGTAACACAAGAACAGGTGGTTGCAGGCGCTTAGCGAATTCCCTCCCCCATTGAATGGTCTCCTCGGCGGAATGCGTGATGATTTCTTCAGGCAAGGTCGTGCAACTCCGTGAGCAGTCGGTGATATACGTCAGGGAGGGTGTCCGCAAGTTCACCTGCTAGTAGCCCGCTCTCCTCATGCTGGTGGATTCGTTCGTCCCCTGCCCGGCCGTGGAGGTAAACGCCAAACGCCAGCGCCCGCTCCCAGTGCTGCAAGCCGAGTTGGGAGACGGTGCCCGCAAGGATACCGGTGAGTACGTCACCGGTACCCCCCTTGGCCATGCCCGGGTTTCCAGTGGTATTCACAAAGGCTTGGCCGTTAGGCGTAGCAAGAATTGTGTGAAACCCCTTTAGGATGATGTGCGCCTTCCAAGTCTTGGCTGCTTTTAGCGCGATTTCAAGACGATCCGCCTGCACGGTTGCGTTCGAGACCCCGAGCAACCGAGCCATCTCCCCAGGATGGGGCGTGAGGGCCAGATGCTGGGTCTTTCGCTTAGCCAAATCCCGTGCTTGACCAGCAAACGCGTTGAGTCCATCCGCGTCCAGAATCACTGGAAGCTCCGTTTGACGGACAAGAGAAGTAACGAACCTCTGCGTTTCCTTAGGAGTTCCGATTCCCGGGCCAATGGCCAGAAGAGTCTTGCCTTGCATAAGGGCATGCAGACGACCAGTCTTGCCATTCGCCGCGGCGATCGTGCCCACTTTGGTGGAAGCCAGCGGTTCGGTCATAAGCTCTGCCTGCGCCGAAGCCACAACGGGAAGAACCACATCGGGTACGCCCGCGGTCACCAAGCCTGCCCCCGCGCGTAAAGCGCCGCGGCTCGCAAGAATTGCCGCACCGGACTTACCAAGCGAACCTGCGATCACGAGAACGTGGCCGAATTTGCCTTTGTGAGAATCCGCTTGACGGACCAACGGGAGTTCCAAGAACTCTCGAGGTTCGATCCATCGAACCTTCCCCTTTCCGAGCTCTTCAATCAATTCGGGAGGCGATCCAATGTCCCGCACTTGGAACTTTCCGCAGCATCCGGAGTCGCGGGAAACGAGCTGACCGATCTTTGGCGCCGTGAACGTAGCCGTGGCATGCGCGCGAATTACGGGGCCTCCCGAAGGTTCTCCATCGGAAGGAAGGCCGGAAGGAGTATCTACCGCAACGACGGCTTCAGGACGCAAAGAAGTGGCATTGCGCGAAACCTTGTTGACGTCCGCAATCACTGAGGCAAGGAGACCTTCCACTTTGCCTTTCAAGCCAGTACCTAGAAGAGCGTCGACAATCACTCGCGATTTAGCAACTTCTCCGCGAATCTGCTCCCATTTCGCACCGGTCGTGACTTCCTGAATTCTGGCCCCTGATTTTTTCAGGCGAGCGAGATTTTCGGAAGCATCACCCCGAACGGCATCTTATTCCGTGAAAAGATAAACGCTGGGTTTCAGGCCTTTTTCTTGAAGAAGTCGGGCGACAACGAAACCGTCACCGCCATTATTCCCTTTGCCACAAAGAATGGCGGCTCGACTCGCAGCTATATCGTCGTAATGAGCACGAAGAA
>QHYL01000209.1 GCA_003224105.1 Acidobacteriota bacterium
ACGATCAGAGCATCCAGCCGCCACTGACGTTGACGACCTGCCCAGTAACATACTCCGCTTCTTCAGAAGCAAAGAAGGCCACGGTGGCGGCGACGTCCTCGACGGTGGGCGGGCGGCCAATCGGGAAACGGGCGTCGCGGATGCGACGCGCTTCCTCCAGCGTCAATTCATTCTCGTCGATGCTCGATGGGTTCACAACAT
>QHYL01000210.1 GCA_003224105.1 Acidobacteriota bacterium
CGCGAGTTTATCCACGACACTCGCGTGGAGATGAAGCAGGTCACCTGGCCCACGCGCGAGGACGTGGTTTCGACGACCTGGGTTGTTGTGGTTACCGTGGCGTTTTTCGGAGTTTTTCTCTGGCTGGTGGATTTGGGTGTGCAACGCGTCGTCCAGGCGATTTTCAAGAAGTTTGGTGTGTGAAGGGGAAGAGCAACCGATGGGAATGCAGTGGTACATCATCCATACCTACTCGGGCTTTGAGAAGAAGGTTAAAGAAAGCCTGGAGAGCCGCGTGGCGGCGTTCAATCTTCAGGACAAGATTGGCCGCGTGATGATCCCCATGGAAGAAGTGGTGGAAGTGCGCGGCGGGAAAAAGGTGGTTTCGCCACGCATGTCCTATCCCGGCTACGTGCTGGTGGAGATGGATCTGGACGAGAACACCTGGCACATCGTGCGCTCGACGCCGCGCGTCACCGGTTTTGTCGGCTCGGCAACTTCGCCTTCACCGTTGAGCGATACGGAAGTGGATGCCATCATCAATCGCGTGCACGTTCCGACGGACCGTCCGAAGCCGAAAGTGGTCTTTGAGCGCAATGAGCAGGTGCGCATCGTGGATGGGCCGTTCGCGAATTTCAACGGCAGCGTCGAGGAAATCGACAACGACCACAGCCGCCTGAAAGTTTCGGTCACGATTTTTGGCCGCTCGACGCCGGTGGAGCTGGATTTTGCCAGCGTGGAAAAGCTGGGCTGAGTCAAGGCGGAGGTTCAAAGAACGTGGGGTTGTTCAAGAGCAAGTTGGCAGTTTGGAATCCCGCGTCGCCGGCAAGAGTCGAGGAACTCGAACTGTTGGTTGATACCGGCGCAAGTTACAGCTGGTTTTTGCGCCAGAGAATCGAGGCTTTGGGGATTCGGCCAACAGGGAGGATGCAATTTCGGACGATTGATGGCCGGGTTTTGGAGCGCGAGGTAGCCCCGGTTTTTGTCCGATCAGACGGTCACGTCGGTGGCGATACGATCGTGGTGGCGGAATCTGGAGATGCAGAAGTACTTGGCGCCCACACGGTGGAATCACTGGGGCTGGCGGCAGATCCAGTGCAGAAAAAGTTGATTCCGACCGTCGGGATGGCATTAACGGGAATGATCAAGGATTGAAGGCGAACAATGGCAAAGAAAATACAGACGACGATCAAATTGCAGTTGCCTGCGGGCAAGGCCACGCCTGCTCCGCCGGTGGGCACGGCGCTCGGCCCGCACGGCCTGAACATCATGGATTTTTGCAAGCAGTTCAACGCCAAAACGGCAAAAGAACCGGACGGAATGATTTTCCCCGTGCTGGTCACGGTGTACAGCGACCGTACCTTCACTTTTATTCTGAAAACTCCGCCGGCATCCGTGCTGCTGAAGCGCGCGGCCAACATTGCCAAGGGTTCCGCTGAGCCGAACCGCAACAAAGTCGGCAAAGTGACCAAGAAGCAAGTGGAAGAGATTGCGAAGATCAAGCTTGTCGACCTCAACACCACCAGTCTGGAGTCCGCGATGCGCACCGTGATGGGCACGGCGCGCAACATGGGCCTGGAAGTCGTGGAAGCCTAGAGGTTCAGGCGCCAGGGGCCGAACGAGGTAGCGAATGAAGAATTCAGGAAAACATGTGGAGAATGCGCGCAAGAAAGTGGAAACGCGCCCGTACAAGCTCGGCGATGCCGCCGAACTTTTGAAGAAGCTGCATCACACGAAGTTCAATGAAACGGTCGAACTGGCGATCAACCTGGGCGTGGATCCGAAACACTCCGACCAGGTGGTGCGCGGAACCGTGGGGCTGCCAAACGGTCTCGGTAAAACCGTGCGCGTGCTGGTGATCGCGGGCGGCGAAAAAGTCCGCGAAGCGCAGGAAGCCGGCGCCGAATTCGTCGGCGGCGAAGACATCGTGCAGAAAATCATGGAGGGCTGGACCGATTACGACGCCGTGATCGCCACGCCGGATATGATGCGCTCAGCCGGAAAACTCGGTAAAGTGCTCGGCCCGCGCGGCTTGATGCCGAATCCCAAGACCGGCACGGTCACGTTTGAAGTGGCCAAGGCCATCAAGGAAGTCAAAGCCGGCAAAGTGGAATTTCGCGTGGACAAAGCCGGTATCGTCCATTGCGCGATCGGAAAAATTCAGTTTGACGCGCCAAAGCTGGTGGCGAATGCCCACGCGGTTATCGAAGCCGTGGTGAAAGCCAAGCCGGCTGCGGCGAAAGGTAAGTACGTCAAGAAAATCACACTGACCTCGACGATGGGTCCGGGCATCACCATCGACCTGGCCGAAGCGGAGGCGCTGGCGGCAGCCGCCTAACCGGCGCTGGAGCATAGCGGAGCGAATTCATGAAGAAGCGCAGCGAAAAACAAGCAGACCTCGACAAGCTGAAATCGGAACTGGCCAAAGTCTCGACCGTGATTCTCACCACCTTTCAAGGCATCAAGGTGGACGAGGACACCAAACTCCGCCGGGCCGTGCAGGCTGCCGGCGGCAAATACAAGGTCGTAAAGAACACTCTCGCGGAGCGCGCCGGAGCCGGCACGCCCGCCGAGAACCTGCTCAAGAATTTGACCGGCACGCATTCCATCGCTTACACCGAAACTGATCCGGTGGCCCTGGCGAAAGCGATTACCAAGATTGCCAAAGACGTTCCGGCGTTTCAGTTCAAGTCTGGCGTCGTGGAAGGCCGCGTGGTGTCCATCGCGGACATCAAGCAGCTTGCGAATTTGCCGTCGAAGGAAGAGCTCATAAGCAAGATCATGTTCCTGCTGAACGCTCCGGCGCAGCGCATCGCGATGTGCCTGAACGCGCTGCCGCGCAACCTGGCAGTCACCGTGAACGAAGCCATCAAGGTCAACAAATTTGGGTCCGGCGGGGGCGGCGCAGCACCTGCTCCCGAAGTGGCCCAGTAAATTCAATTTTAGTTTTGAGAGGAGAGGAAAGAGTCATGGCGAAAGTCGATACGATCCTGGAGGAAATCAAGGGGCTGACGTTGCTCGAAGCTTCCGATTTAGTCAAGAAGATGGAAGAAGCTTTCGGCGTGTCAGCGGCGGCGGCAACGGTTGTGGCCGCGGGCGGCGGAGCAGCGGCGGGTGGCGGTGCTGCACCAGCGGAAGAGAAGACGGAATTCACCGTCGTGCTCACCGATGTCGGCGGCAACAAGATCAACGTCATCAAGGCGGTCCGCGAAGTCACCAGCCTGGGCTTGAAAGAAGCCAAGGACCTGGTGGATGGCGCGCCGAAGACCGTCAAGGAAGGCGTCAACAAGGACGAAGCCGCGGCGATTAAGAAGAAGTTCGAGGAAGCGGGCGCCAAGGTGGAGATCAAGTAGTTTTTTCGCCTTCGGCCAGGTTTCCGGACCGGCGCGGCCTTTCGGGCGAGGGGCCGTGCCAGAGGGCATCAGCTACGCACGTTGAAGCTGGGCATTTGAACAACTCCAAGCGTTCCCTCGGGAACGCCGGTAGCCGTCTGCGCGTGGACTTCGGGCAGGTCTTCGAGCACGGCGGCTATGTGTCTCCTTCGAGTATTTCCGCATTTGCCCGAAAGGGATGAGGTAGATCACGCATGCCGAATAGCAATCAGCACGCCAGGGAACATCAGCGGCTGGATTTCGCGAAAATCCAGGGCTCGATCCAGATTCCCAACCTGATTGAAGTCCAGATGAAGTCCTACCAGCGCTTCCTGCAGATGGATCTGCTGCCAAGCGAGCGCGATGATGGCGGGCTTCAGTCGGTGTTCACCTCCGTGTTTCCGATCAAGGACTTCCGCGAAATGTCGCAGCTCGAGTTCGTGGACTACTCGATCGGCAATTGGGAGTGCAAGTGCGGCAACCTGAAGGGCCTGCATCACTTGCGCGCCACCTGCCGCAATTGCGGCGCGTCGGTGGTCACCAATCCGTATCAGACCGGGGACGTCATCTGCCACAAGTGCGGCACGTTCAACAAAAACACGCCGACCTTCTGCAACAAGTGCGGCGACCCCGTGGCCATGCAGCTGAAGTATGACGTGAACGAATGCCAGGAGCGCGGCATGACTTACTCCGCGCCTCTGCGCGTCACCATTCGCCTGACCATCTACGACAAGGACCCCGATTCCGGCGCAAAGACCATCCGCGACATCAAGGAGCAGGAAGTCTTTTACGGCGACATTCCGCTCATGACCGAGAACGGCACGTTCATCATCAACGGAACCGAGCGCGTCATCGTTTCGCAGTTGCACCGTTCGCCGGGCGTCTTTTTCGAGAGCGCCAACAACCGCACCTACTTCCTCGGAAAAATCATTCCGTACCGCGGCTCATGGGTCGAATTTGAGTACGACACCAAGAACATTCTCTACGTGCGCATCGATCGCAAGCGCAAATTCCTAGGCTCCATCTTTCTGCGCGCCCTGGGCATGAAGTCCAACGAAGACATCCTGCGCACTTTCTATCAGGTCGAGCGCATTTCGCTGCGCGAAAAGGAGCTCTTCTGGAACGTTTCGCCGGGCATTGTCGACCGCAAGCTGGCCCACGAAATCCGCAATCCCAAGTCCGATGAAGTGATTGTCGGCGCGCACAAGCGCATCACCGAAACGCTCTTCAAAGAACTGATCAAGGCGAAAATTTCCCAGGTGCGGGCCTCACTTCAGGATCTCGAAGGCGCTTACTCCGTCGCCGACGTCATCAACCGCCAGACCGGCGAAATCATGCTCGAAGCCAATAAACCGCTGACTGCGGAGATCTGGCAAGCCTTCGCCGAAGCCGGCATCACCGAATGCGACGTGTTCTTCCCAGAGCGCGACGACATCGGCGTGGTTCTCTCTCGCACTCTCGACAAGGACGCCATTCGCTCCTCGAAAGAAGCGCTTATCGAAATCTACCGTAAGCTGCGTCCCGGCGATCCGCCGACGCTCGAAACCGCCACGAACCTTTTCCGCGGCATGTTTTTCGACCCGCGCAAATACGATTTCAGCCGCGTCGGCCGCCTGAAGTTCAACATCAAGATGGGATTGGACACGCCGCTCGACAATCGCACGCTGGATACGC
>QHYL01000211.1 GCA_003224105.1 Acidobacteriota bacterium
CTAACGGTCAAGGAAAAACTTACAGTCAGTCGAGGAGGAGGAGAATTTATGGTTATGTCTAGCCCTCGTTTCATAGGTTGGGGCCTCGGGGCGATCTTGCTGCTCATCCTGGCCACAACAAGAGTCTGCTTTGCACAATCCGATACAGCTAGGCTGCAGGGTACTGTTACCGATCCGCAGGGAGCAGCGATCGCGGGGGCCAGCGTACAGGTTACAAATCCCCAGACCGGGTTTGCTGTCACGGTCACCACCAATGAGCTTGGTTTCTACTCCGTGTCTGCATTGCAGCCGGGCTCTTACCGTGTAGAAGTGAGTCAGAAAGGATTCAAGAAAACTGTGCGCGAACTGGCCTTGCAAGTCGCGCAGGTGGGTGCCGCGGATTTTAAGCTAGACATCGGCGAGATAACCCAGTCGATCACCGTAGAAGCAGGATCCCCAGTGATGAATTCTGCAGATTCGGCCATCGGACAAGTTGTCGAAGGACGCCAAGCCACCGAACTGCCGTTGAACGGCCGCAATTTCACACAAGTTGCCTTGTTGGCGCCCGGGGTCACACGTGGTAATCCGACGGGAGCGGCCACCGGGGCAAATAACAATGCCGAGACTTTTCGCTTCGGCCAGTCGGGCGGCGCGTCGCTCGCAGTGAACGGCCTGCGCCCCCAGAACAACAACTTCATTCTCGACGGCATCGACAACAACGAAGCACTCGTGAATACCATCGTCTTTTTCCCACCGGCGGAAGCGATTGACGAGTTTCGTGTGCAAACCAGCGTTGCACCGGCACAATTCGGCCGCGCTGGAGGTGCGCTCGTCGTCACCAGTATCAAGTCCGGGACCAACGATTATCATGGCAGCGCATTCTGGTTTAACCGCAACAAGAACCTCAATGCTCGAAGCTTTTTCCAAGGCCCTCCAACGCCGGGTTTTGACCGCAATCAGTTTGGCGGTACTGTCGGGGGACCAGTCATCAAGAATAGGTTCTTCCTGTTTGGCGACTATGAGGGCCTACGGCAGAAGATCCCCGGCTCGCCGGAGTATGCGACCGTTCCCACCGATTTAATGCGCCAGGGGAACTTCTCCGAGTTGCTCTCTTCAAATGGCACGGGCTATTCTCAAACTTTTGCAATCATTGATCCGACCACGGGATTGCAGTTCATGGGCAGCGGCGCACAACCCAATGTCATTCCAAGCAATCGCATCAATTCGGTGGGACTCAATTACATCAAGGCTTTTCCCGAGCCGAACTGCACCCAGGCCGGGGATATAAATTGCTTTAGTGTGTTCCACAATTATAAAAACACAAGAAAGCTCATCGAGAATTGGAATGACTTCGACATTCGCGGCGACTATCTCCTGAATTCGCAGAATTCCTTTTTTGTTCGCGTCAGCCGGGGTGAGGCGGACCAAACTGAAACGACTCGCCTGACGACTCTGCCGTCAGGTTTCGGCTCTGGCACCAACCTCAATCATCCTTGGGGCGCATCAATCGGCTGGACCGATACAGTAAGCGCCGCGCTTGTTAACGAGGCCCGTGCCGGATTTGTTCGCACTGTGTATGGCTACACGCCTCCAGGGAACGACACTCCCATTTGCGTGACGCTGGGCATCGTAAACTGCAACACACCTTTACTGGGTGGCATTTCCCTGAATGGCGGATACAACAACCAGATTGAGTACACCGGCGACTTCGGAACGTACTTGGTTCCGCAAACAGGCTATAACGCCAACGACGCGCTTACTTCGGTGAAGGGAAAGCATACATGGAGGTTCGGTGGCAATGTGATCCGGCGCCAGCTCAACTTGTTCCGCCCGCTTGCCGGCAAGGGGTACTTCGCTTTCGCGGGAGACGGCAAGAACCCTTGTTGTGGAGTCGCTCCGGGCCAAGGACATACCAGCACAGGCTACGAGGTTTCTGACCTGCTGTCAGGTTTTGTAGATGGCTACGCCCACGGTACTACCTTTGGTATGGTCGGGACGCGTACATGGGAAAATGGGTTTTTCATGCAGGATGATTACCGAGTAAGTTCACGCCTAACGTTGAATCTAGGCCTTCGTTACGACATCCTCACTTGGCCAGTGGAAGTCCTTAATCGTCAGGCCAATTTTGACCTTACTACCGGCGCGCTGGTCGTAGCCGGGAGCAACGGTGCTCCACGCACCTTGATTTCCAATGACTACCATAATTTTGGGCCGCGCCTCGGTTTCGCCTATCAGATAACCGGGGATGGAAAGACTGTGATCAGGGGCGGTTATGGTTTGTTTTATTTGCTAGACCGCGGTGGCATCAGCAACCAATTGGCGCAGAACCCGCCTTTCGGCGGGACAAATGGTGTTAGCTATGCCCAAGGATGGAGAATCACAATGTCCGGTGCTCTACCGTGCTCGCCGAATTGTCCAACGACTCCTTCGCCTTTGCTTGATTCGACGCTGGCTACCGGGCCCTTGCCGAGCGGAGACTTCACCACCCTGAATTTGGCAGTGCCAACTGGCGTTAGCGTAATCGCCCTACTGCCCACCAACCTTACGCCCATGGTTTCCCAGTGGAATCTGCAAGTTCAACGACAGATTGGCATCAACCAATCGTTGAGCCTGGCATACGTAGGTACGCATGGCGCCCACATTACGAGGAATTACGATGCCAACCAGCAGTTGTATAACACTGGGGCTAAACGCTTTCCGAATCTAGGAAGTGTCACTACCCAGGACAACAGCGGGAAGTCCGACTATCATTCCATGCAAGCTCAATACGAACGGAGGTTCACGAGCGGCCTCCAATTCATCGGAGCCTTTACTTGGTCAAAGACGATTGATGATGGGTGTGGCAACCTAGACACCTGTTCGCCGCAGCTCTACACGAATTACCCGATCGAGCGCGGCCTCTCGAATCAGGACGAGAACTACCACCTTTCGCTCAGCTCACTCTATGAGCTGCCATTTGGGCGCGGCAAGCACTGGGGCCACGACGTGTCTCGGGCGTGGGATTACGTGATTGGCGGCTGGCAAGTCAATGGCATCTACACGCTGCAGGCTGGGTTGTCTTTCAGCGTGACCGTAGATGGCACTCCCGGCAACACACGTGCGGACCTTAAAGGGCATTTTAGCGTTCACCCAGGGAATTTGACAAACTACATTAGTGAGACTTTTCAATCAGAAACGTGCAGCGGCAAGACCGTTTCGATACCCACAGGGCCCTTCTTGTTTCCCGCCAACACCGCAGGGATTCTCGGTTCAGCGGGGCTTCTATGTCCCGGCGGCATCTTCCTCGCGCCAGGAACTGCGGGCCGTGACATTCTACGGGGCCCTGGCAGTTCAAACATGGACTTGGCGCTCTTCAAGAATCTCTCCTTTACAGAGCAGGTCAAGGGGCAACTGCGCGTTCAAGCCTACAACCTTACCAATTCACCTCATTTCGCGAACCCAGACTCTGATTTGAGTCATGGAACTTTCGGGCAAATCAATAGCGTTCAGCCTAATAGCTGGCGCCAAGTTGAACTCGGCTTGCGAGTCACTTTCTGAATTTCTTGCCCCAAACGCTCAGCCCATTTGCTGGAACTGTCAAAACTAACAGTGCGATATTCCCACTTCCTAGGAACTCAACGGCAGCTTGTTTGAAGGAAGCCCGCGAAACATCGCCGCATCGATAAGCAAATCACCACCCAACTTGGTGGGTTGAGGACGGCGCGAAATGCGCTCTAACAAGACAAGCTTGAGACTGTCAGTTTTGACAGGTATAGCAATCGTTTGGATTCCTATAAATGGGACCTGCCTATTTTGCGGAATCGTCATGATTGGGTCGGGAAGACTCTCGGCGGGTGGATAGTCAGTGGTGTTTTCACGTATCACACCGGCTTCCCGTGGCCCCCTGTATCCTTCGGCCCGACTAACAATAATCCTGTCGGCGACGGATATCGTCCCGATCGCGACTCACTCCTCTGGTGAATCGCCTTACAGGAATGTTGGACACCGACGACGAGCAATTCATAGTTGTCAGTACAACTCAAAGGAGGAGGCTCCTAGTCATTTTGACAGATGTCCGCAAGCAGATCTTCCCCTAGAAATTGTCAAGAGGGCGCAAGCACTAACTAGAGCGTTGACCCAAGAAAGCGTTAGGGCCTGCCAGATCAGACACTCGGGGCGTGAAGAAGGAGCGTGTCGAGTGTTTGGCTGCCTAACGAAGCGCATTTGTACGATTCAAAGTTGATGCTAGAGCGGGTCATGCTCAGGCGCCTCACTCAGCAAATAGAGCTGGCCCATGGTCTTAAGCACCACCAAGTGTCTAGTTTTTCTCGCGCTTCTTCTTTGCTCAGCGCCTTTGTCCAGGGCGATTTTCGCGCAGAGCTCCGCACCCAACCCTGCTACGACCAAAGTACAAACAGGCCACGACACGGCGATCGACATGGACGTTTATGTGAAGGGAGCGGACGGCGGTCCAATCGAAGTGACGGCGGTGGTGACCTTAATTGCCGGGACCGGCCAAGTTCTCAGCCAAGGGACAACTTTGGGAGGAAATATACAGTTCAGGGGAGTTGCTGCAACCGAATATACGATCCGGGCGGTTGCACCTGGATATGAAAGCGTTGCTAAAGAAATCGACGGATACAGTGCAAGAGTGTCGGCAATCACTATTGATATGCGGCGTACATCGAATGGAAAAACCGGCGCCGGCTCGTTGCAAATGGTACTTGCCCCAAAAACCCAGAAAGAGCTGGGCAAAGCTCTGGAAGCGTTGCGCGTCAACAAACTGGACCAAGCGCGAAGTCATTTAGAAGCGGCGTATCGAAAGGCGCCCAACCATCCAGCCGTCAATTACCTTTTTGGCGTTTATTTCCAGCAAATACAGGATCTGGAAAAGGCCACAGCCTTCTGGACGCAGACCCTCGAATTCGACCCCAACCATGTTCTTGCGCTGCTGTCTTTGAGCGAGGCGCTGATGCGCGAAGCAAGACTCCACGA
>QHYL01000212.1 GCA_003224105.1 Acidobacteriota bacterium
TGTAACTCTAGTCAGGCACCCGCCCCCAGCAAGCGACAGCCTCCAGAGGAATTTCCGCCGCGTCCAATGGGGCATCACGGAAGTTCGCCGCATGACCAGGTTTTGGGTACTGCGTGTCGGCTCGCACGGTTCAGGGCATCCACATTGCCGACGTTAACATACTCTCGGCTCGGAAATGCCTGCCACACCTATCCCGGCGCACCCACTCGCTGAGAACTTAACTTTTGTTTCGCCAAAAGGGGATTTCAGTCATGTTAAACAGAGACTCCCGAAGAGTCCGCCCATTTACTAGAGGAAGTTTCCGCCAACAATTTGTAGAATCCCTGACGTCAAGAAGTACGAGGTGAATTTTCCCAATGAACAGCCTGGCATGGAAAGTTGCGCTAACATCCACTTTGGTGCTTTGTGTGTCGAACGCGGCCGCACAATCGAGCTATGACCTGCATTCCCCCGACAAGAGAATCGAAGTTCGAATTCGCACCGCCAACGGCGTACGCTACGACGTGCTTCTAAGAGGAAGAATGCTTCTCCAGGACTCTTCTCTCTCTATAAACATTGACCACAAGACATTCGGCGGAGAGGCAAAGGTTCTAAGGTCAAAAGAGAGTAGCTCCAACCAGGTTCTTGAGCCCGTCGTGCGCCAGAAATCTGCAAAGATTCGCGAGAACTACAATGAACTGCGCCTCGACATGGAAGGCGGCTACGCGGTGGTCTTTCGCGCCTACAACGAAGGAGCAGCATATCGCCTGGAAATATCTTTCCCTCAACAGCAAGTGAAGGTCTACGGAGAAGAAGCGAACTTCAACTTCCCAAGTGATTTCATTACCTTTTATCCGCAGGAAGACAGCTTCTTCTCCCACAACGAACGAAGATACGTTCCTCAACATTTAGGGGAAATCGCTCCCGCATTTATTGCCAGCCTTCCCGCGGTGGTTGACGTGGGTGACGGCGCAAAAGTCGCCATTGCAGAGTCCGATCTGGAGGAGTACCCCGGTCTATGGTTGCGCGGCACCGGTGGAAATGGCTTATCGGCGATTTTCCCGCCGTATCCCCTGAAAGAAAAATTGGAGAGGGACCGCGATCTCAAAGTAATGGAAAGCGCGGACTATATTGCTGTTACAAAGGGGACGCGTGCATTTCCATGGCGGCTGATCGGCGTAGCGGAAACGGACGGCGATCTGCTTACCAATCAGCTTGTCTGGCTTACCGCTAAACCTTCGCAGGTCCAGGACACCTCCTGGATCAAACCGGGCAAGGTGGCTTGGGACTGGTGGAATGCCAACAACATTTATGGCGTAGATTTTAAAGCCGGTATCAACACGCAGACCTACAAATACTACATTGATTTCGCCGCAAAGTATGGCATTCCGTACGTCATCCTCGACGAGGGCTGGTACAAGCTGGGGAACGTGCTCGACGTGGTTCCCGAGATCAACATGGAAGAATTGACGGCCTATGCCAGGCAAAAAAACGTCGGCATCATTCTTTGGGTGATCTGGAAGACGCTTGACGATCAGCTTGAGCCAGCGCTCGATCAGTTTGCCAAATGGGGCGTAAAAGGAATCAAAGTTGATTTTATGCAACGAAGCGATCAGCTGTTGGTCAATTACTATCACAAAGTCAGCCGCGAAACGGCCAAGCGTAAAATGCTCGTTGACTTTCACGGTGACCAGAAGCCTGCCACCATGACTCGCACCTGGCCCAACCTAATCAACGTAGAAGGTGTCAGGGGACTGGAATGGAGCAAGTGGAGCGCGGAAACCGAGCCAGAACATAATTTGACGCTCCCGTTTACGCGCATGTTTCTCGGCCCTATGGATTACACGCCAGGAGCGATGCTGAACGCGCAAAAGAACAGCTTTGCTCCAATCCACAACCGCCCTATGAGCCTGGGTACGCGCTGCCATCAACTGGCAATGTATGTGGTTTACGATGCCCCATTGCAAATGCTGTCGGATAATCCGTCAAATTACATGCGTGAACCGGAGTATCTGGACTTCCTGGCAGCCGTCCCCACTGAATGGGACGAGACGAGAGTCCTCGATGCAAAGATCGCAGACTATGTCGTGGTGGCTCGCAGAAATGGCCGCGAATGGTACATCGGTGCGATGACGGACTGGACGCCCAGGGAACTCGAGGTGGATCTTTCCTTCCTGCCTGACGGAAACTTCCAGATGGCGTCTTACCAGGATGGCGTGAATGCTGACCGCATGGCAAGCGACTACAAGTTGCTTCGCACGCCAATCAGCAAGGCCACGAAATTAAAAATCAAGTTGGCGCCGGGGGGGCGGATGGGCCGCCAGGATAATCCCGTAAGAAAGAAATTTTGCTTAGCCTATTTTCGATGACCCTAGAGCCATTTACTTAGGAATTCGGTGGCGCCGAATTCCGCTCCCGGAGACAACTACGCCAACGCTTCTATGAACTTAGAGCGGGAACCGAAAACTCCCCAAGACGCAATCGGGCCTCGGCGCAGGTGGGGCATTGCTTTACTTTTGGGCTTCGGAGTGCTCGTAAATTATTTTGACCGCGTAAACCTGTCTGTTTCTCAAGACGCACTGCGCGCCGCGTTCGGAATCTCCCCCGTCATGTTCGGCTATTTGTCGACTTTCAATTACCCACAAGCTCCGCTCCGATGGTGAAGCCGAGTTCGATATCGGTTAGACGAGACAGGCCTCTCCAGATCACCCGATTTCCGGGTGGAGAATCGCCCGCGCGACCCAAGTAGCCGCCCAATCGAACGAGTTTGGTGAGGTAGGTCGCAAGGGACTTTCCATGGGGTTGTCGCGTTCCTTTGTTTCTTACCAGCTGATCGAGCAGATGGATTTCCAACGCTGTGAAGACCAATGTTGGAGACACAGCGGTCAGCGAGCGGTTCATCATCGTCAGCCAGAAGACCCTCCAACTGAGAATGCAAAAGACCGCCAACAACCTGGCGAGGCGCTCTGCCGTTCTCAGTCTTGATTCTTCCGCCTTGCAGCTAGACTTTAGAATTTTATGAAAGGTCTCAATCTTCCATCGCATGTTATACCACTCCAGTTTCTCAATGGCTTCGACACGAGAACGCACCGGCAAGTTGGTGATCAGTTTCCAGTCGATTTTCTCCCGCTTGTTCGGTGTTCCGCGCTCCTGCGCATGAATGATGGTGAGCAAAAGTTCAGGGTACTCCCCGCCAAGCGATCCACACAGGTGCGCACCAGGAAATGGGTGCCCAACGACTCAGCGGTGCAGAAAAGCTCGTAAATATCACTCTCCCGGTCGCCGATATGAACGCAGCGCTGCGGGTCATTCAAAAGGGGGGTGGCTTGGCTCATGTTCTCCAGCCAGCGGGTGCTCTCCTTTTTATCAATAGGCACGCGGGTCGGATTGATTTTCTTTTTAAGCGCGTTGCAACCCTTGAATTCGCTGCGAGTCCAGAACTTCATGGCCGTCAGGCCAAGCGGAAGTCCAGCGGTGGTGACGGCTCTCTTATCGCGCCTCGCGAGAGAGTCGGTACGCTCGGAGGAATCGTTAATTTGTGCAACCACCTTGCTGGAATTGCCGCTCCCATCGCGACGGGCTATGTCGTTAGAGCGACAAATTCTTTTTAAGCGGGGTTTGGCGCCGCAACGATTTTTCTCAAGCCGGCTTAAATTCTTGGTAGTTGAGCGTGTGAGAGAACGACGTTTGGGACACCTGATTATCTCGAGTCCGCTGGCTCACTCGCCCACAGATCCGGACTTGACCAGGGCACGCGTTGCACCCGTCGAGATTCCGCCATCCACTAACAGAGTTTGCCCCGTGATGTAGCGGCTGGATTCAGACGCAAGAGACTCCAAGAAACCTCCGGTTGTCGCAGAGATTTACTCTACCGCGAATGCAGCAGCTGCAGGAGCCACAGTAGACTGTCGAATCGAAGGTACCTCGTCCCTTTCGGCAAACTCGGTCACACCTGGTCCCAGCGCAACGATTCCGCCTGCAGCCTCATGCCCCATAACAATGGGAGGAATGCGCCGGCCAGAGGAACCGTTATAGCCATGAACGTCGCTTCCGAAGATGCCACAGGCTGCTACACGCACCAGTACCTCGCCAGGCCCTGCCTTTGGCTCGGGCAGATCAGCAATTTCCAAGTGTTTGTATTTCGAGAGCAACAGGGCCTTCATGTCAAGATTCGCTGTCAATTCGCTCAGCAACGCGATTTGCTGAGCGCGTGGCTGCTTCCATGCCCCAGTTCAGATTGTCCGCATAAGCCCCGGCAAAATGGATTCGTCCGTGAGGCTCAACGAGCGCCGGCCAAAGCCGCGTGAGGTCACCGGGACGATAGTTCAGCGTCTCGCACGCCATGACCCACGGATCCTTCGACCAATCATGGACCAGCGCCAGCTCGATATCCTCCGACTTGCCAGGGTAGTAGCGCCGAAACGTCTTTAGCGCAGCCTCGCCGGTGGTCAAAGCGTCCGCCGTGGAAACGAGAAGACCGCGCTGCGTCTCCACATCATCCCCCATCCTCCAGATATGGCTGAGCGAGCGTTCGTTGAATTCAATGTTGGGACTGATTCCGTCTTTTTCCCAAAAGCGGCTGCGCGATTGAAAGAAGGGTCGGGAAGCCGTGTAGTAAGGAACGGTTGCCATTGCGTAACGCTTGCTCTCCGGCCAGGCGGGAGTAACCGGGATTTGCCTCAGCATCACGGCCGACATGCCACAAACTAAATATTCGGCTTCCATGGTCTTTTCCTCGCCCGATTCGCGATAGTGTATCCGCACGGCGGTCGGACTATGTTCGATCTTCGTGATTGGTCTTTCGAGGCGAACTCGGTCACCGAGCCTCGCAGCAAACGCATCCGTCATCCCCTGGTTTCCACCCCTGAGGCGAAAAACTTTAGGAGGAAATAGGGGCACCTTCCGCACTTTCAAAATGGCGGCATGCCACAACACATGGAGCGCGGACACACCCGTGCCGCTAATGTATCGAATCGCCGCCGCAGACGCATCTTGCTCCTTCAGCCATTGGTCCATCGTGACGTGGTCCAGATGATTTAATCCAGCATCAAACGGCTTGTATTCGTCTGTGAATTTGTCGAGGAGCGGATCGAAATAGAGCGACGGCAGCTCCCACCAGGCATGACTCGCGAGAAACTGCACTTCTCGCTGGTTGAAGCCGAGGACTTTCAGCACGTTTGCAGTCTGCAGGTCGTCCTCGGAATACATTTTCCCCTGCAGCACGCGCAGCATGCGGTTCCTGCGGGGGTAGGGAAGGGCCGTCAGGTTGAATTCCTGAACGTATTGCCAGTAACGGTCATAGCCGGGTTGTGTGAAGTGCTCGGCTCCCGCATCCACATAAAGCCCGTCGGCCAGTCCTTCGCGAACGGTATGGACGTGGCCTCCTGTGCGCGCGGAAGCCTCGAGCACGGTCACGTCGTGCCCTCGCTTCATCAATTCATAAGCGCACGACAATCCTGCAATACCGGCCCCGCCCACTATGATCTTCTTGGCTCGCTTCGCCTGGCCACGAATGGGGGTCGGCGTTAAGCCCGTGACCAAAAACGCTCCGGCAATTTTTAGCGCCTCGCGTCGCGGGATGCTACGTCCTGTATCTCGTTTCTTTTCCGCTGATTCGCAATTTTTGTTTGACATGAACGCCTGCTCAAAAAAGGAATTGTATTTTCTTGCTCTTCAAAGGGCCGTCTCAACGCGCTTCGCACATTGAGACAGTTCCCCTTGAATCATAATGCTGCTCCATTTTAGTGGGTTTGGACAGTTTTTGTGCAGGTCCGCCAGTAAGCTTGGCTGGCAAGCCCTCGGATCATCGGCGTCGGTAGGGCCCTGACGATTTCCATGTTCGCGGTTACATAAAGATCCTCGTAGCCGTCGTTGTCGTAGTCTCCCGCAGCAACGCCTATCAGTGGAGCCCCGTTTACCACAAAAATGTCCAACCGCCCGTCATCGTCGTAATCAAACAGGCTACGCCCGGTCCCATCGTTCAATCAGATACCTTCTTGAAATATGAGAAGCCTGGTTTGCGTAAACCAACCCCAACTTTGCTGTCACATCGGTGAAGCTCGGATGGGACGCGTTCGCTTCGACGTCACTCTTCTCTCGCTTTATAAGGAGCCTCACCGAAAAAGGGTCATGGGGCTGACATTGCCTCGAAAACCACAGCGACAATCGTCATACCGTGTCGAAAAGGAATGCCGCTTGGCTTCACTTCTCAATCTACCTCGAAATTTTCAAAGGAATATGGTCATGGCGGAAACGACAGTAAGTCAACCTGTGCGGGCGGATCTGGAATGTATTTCGAGCAGAAAGAATCGCGTGTACAATGGGCGCGAATTGCCGGTCTCGACTTACAGCTTCCCCCGGTGAAATTCCAGGCGTAAATAGCCTTTAGCCATGAACAAGAGAAGCTTTATCAAACTTTTCTCGGGAACAGCCGCGGCACCATTTGTTTCCCCGCTAATGAAGCTGCTGCCAGACATCAAATTGAAAAACTGGGCCGGCAATTTCGAGTACGGCACCGAAAATTTGTATACCGCCAATTCCGTGGAACTGGCGCGGGAGTTGGTGAGCAAACAGGCGAAGTTGAAAGTTCTGGGAACTCGCCATTGCTTCAACAAAATAGCTGACAGCACGAAACAGTTTCTGTCCATGAAACCGGCGGAAGACATGTTCGCTGTTAATGTCGAAGGGCGTACTGTCACCGTCGATGGAAGTATGACATACGGCCGTTTGTGCCCGCTCCTCCATGACAAGGGTTTCGCATTGCACAACTTGGCATCGCTGCCCCACATCTCGATCGCGGGATCTTGCAGCACGGCCACTCACGGCTCGGGCGACAAGAATGGAAACCTCGCAACTGCTGTGTCGGGCCTGGAAATGATTACCGCGGGCGGTGACCTGATTCAGCTTTCCCGGCGGAATGATGGAGAAAGATTCTCCGGGGCTGTTGTTGGACTCGGCGCTCTCGGGGTCATTACAAAGGTGACACTTGACATCCAGCCAGCCTACATGATGCGGCAGTATGTTTACCTAAACCTGCAATTGGACCAAGTGAAGGAACACTTTGAGGCTATCGAATCAAGCGCCTACAGTGTAAGCATGTTCACCGACTGGCGGAACAACAATGTCAACGAGGTCTGGATCAAAAGCCGCATTGAAGACGGACAGGCGTTTACTCCCGGGCCCGAGTTTTTTGGTGCGAGAGCGGCAACCAAAAATTTTCATCCCATTGCCGCGCTCTCAGCGGAAAACTGCACGGAGCAAATGGGCGTACCTGGCCCGTGGTACGAGCGCCTTCCACACTTTAAAATGGGCTTTACACCAAGTGCCGGTAAGGAGTTGCAGTCGGAATATTTTGTGCCTCGTCAGCACGCTGTCGAAGCCATCTTGGCAGTGGAACGGCTGCAGGAGCAGGTCAGTCCGCATCTATTGATTACTGAGATTCGTACCGTTGCTGCTGACAGTCTTTGGATGAGTCCTTGCTACAAACAGCCTTGTGTCACAATTCACTTCACTTGGAAGCAGGACTGGTCCGCCGTCAGGAAATTGCTGCCGATCATTGAAAAGGAACTCGCGCCATTCAAAGCCCGTCCGCACTGGGGAAAGCTCTTCACCATGCCACCCACGGAGCTGAAATCCCAATATGAAAAGCTGCCTGAGTTCATTCAGTTGTGTACGAGCTACGACGCGAGCGGCAAGTTCCGCAATGAATTCCTGAACACCAACATCTTCGGTGCGTGAGGATTTTGGTTCCAATGTCTCCAAGCTTCCGCTCCCTCGGTTCACGGGTGGCCTTAACGGGAGAGCAATCGGCTAGCACCTGAATAGTCAGCCGACTTCCAACTCATTGAAAGTGTGGCGGTTGTGTTCAAGAGAGGATCACAACCCTAAGTTAATTCCGAAACGCCTGGCATGGATCTGGTGCTTGTATTACAATGAAAACAAAGGTGTTGCTCGGCTCCCCGGTAGCTCAACGGTAGAGCATTCGGCTGTTAACCGAAGGGTTGCTAGTTCGAATCTAGCCCGGGGAGCCACTTCCTCTTTTATAGTCAATCAGTTAGAGACGGTTTTCAGTTCCTCCTATTTCTCCTGAAGCCGAACGTAGTAAAACCGTAGTACGTTTCCCTTTGCCGTAGGCCGATTCATTGGCTTTCTCAACCGCTTGTCGGACTTGGTTTGCC
>QHYL01000084.1 GCA_003224105.1 Acidobacteriota bacterium
CGAAATGAACCTTCGTCTTTCCATAGCGGTCCAGCGCATCCAGATGAACCGCGTTTTCGCTCATCTCAACGCCAGGGCTCGAGATCAAGGTGCGAAGCGCCGCTGCGATGTCTGTCCGCGGATGCTCATAAAAAGACTCCAGCACAAACACGCACTCCGCCAGAACCGCGGACAATACCACAAGCTCAACATCGCCTCGATCGCAGGCCTCGAATAGCTTTCCAGCAGCCTTGGCATGCTTTTCGTGATCCTGTACGAGGTAGCGGACGATCAGATTGGTATCCACCAGCCTTCGCCTGGCGCTCATCGCGTACCCGCACGGCTGAGGGCCGCCCTCGTGGCGGCTTCGCGGATTTCGCCAAAACTCATCTTCTTGCCCTTCTTGCTGGCCAGCACGCCCTTGAGCGCCCGCGTGCCGGGATGCACTCGAATCGTGGCATGGTCTCCTTCCACCATGTATTCGAGCCTATCGCCGGGCTTTATCTGCAGCGCCTTGCGAATCTTCCCAGGAATAGTTGTTTGTCCTTTCTTTGTAACCGTGGAATGCGCCATGTGTTATTCCTTACTTCCTCAATATTCTTTACCCTCTGATTATGCCTTACCCAGAATTCCCCGGCAAACGCCTCATCGCCGCGGCTCGCTGACCCTCTCCGCAGGCCGAAGTATTTCAACGATTTCGGCCTCGTTTTGGCATCAACTGTCCATGTCAAGTACTGGAAGCAACTTGTCCGGTTTGTCGACCTACCAGGACTCAGCTCTGCGGGAGCTGTTCAAGAGAGGTCTAGCTGAGTTTATTCTTCAAAGTAAGGACGAACGACCTACGTATAGGTGGGAAATCCACCCTGGACAAGATCGCACCGCGTCTGAATCAACGCCCGAGAAAACCCTTAGGTTTCGAGACTCCTGCGAGTAAACTTCGCGCAAGTGTTGCGCCGACCGGTTGAGCCCGCACGACCTACCAGGCGCTGGGACAGCGAATAAGGGAAGCGTCGCACCTCTTAAGGATGAGAGCAGACGAAATGAGCATAAAATAAAGCAAGTCTTCCAACTCAAAAAGGAAAACTCCCAAATAAGTGTTCATTTTCCCGTATAACCGAGACAACTCCGTTGAGGATACTCCTTGGGTGGTTGTGGGCCTGATTGTTATTAACAGCGCGTTATTGGTCCTCTCATGGTTTGCTGGGCCGACCGAAACTCTGTTTATGAAATACGGTTTCACCCCGGCGCATCCTCAGATATTCACAGCGTTCACCTCAATGTTTCTGCACGCAGGTTTCTGGCACCTCTTTGGCAATATGTGGTTTCTATGGATGTTCGGCAATCAGGTAGAAAACATATTAGGTCGGTGGCAATTCTGCCTTGTATATCTAGTCTGCGGATTCGGTGGTGATTTTCTTCATTACCTCTTCAATTCCACGTCCACCATTCCCTTGGTGGGAGCCTCGGGAGCTATATCGGGAATCGCTGGATGCTTCTTTGTGCTCTATCCTAAAGCGAATTTTGACTTGGTTTTCTACTTCCGATTCTGGGTGTTGAAGACCATCCACACCTATACGAGTGTCGCCGTCGGTGCATGGATCGCAGAGCAAGCTCTACTTGGAGTGTTATCTCTGAAGTTCCAATCTTTCTCCGTTGCCTTCTGGGGTCACGTGGGAGGATTTGCCGTGGGGCTGGTAGCGGGAGGTTTAGCGACCTTGCTGATGCCAAAAAGGAAAAAAGTGGTTCTCAGGCGAGCAAGACATCGGTCGCTTCAAACGCGGGTCAGCCAAACAGACGAGAGTCTGCACCTCAAATCTTAGGAGGGATGACTTCTCTAGCTCTGAAAATGCAGGTCAGCACCTGATTAACGCGGTCACTGGAAAAGTTGGTACTAGCCTCGACACAGACGACTAGCGACCATGCGTCGCGTCCAGCTTGGTGCCGGACCCTGCGGCTCTCACGGTGCGGACTTTGACTTTCTCTTGGTTCGACTTTTGTTCATAGATATCCCCGGCCCCCTTTCTTGGCGCTTCTCCGCTCAACCAGTTAGAATAGATTGTTTGCACTTGAGGTAAGAAACCGGACCTCGCGGACGTACCTCTAGAAGAGCCGGTCGGAGATCGGCGATCCGGAAAGACCGTCAGGAGACGGCAAAACCCACTCATGGACGCGGCAAAACTTCTCGATAATTTCATCGCTTGGTTTATCGGCACCAAGCATGAGCGCGACGTCAAGAAGCTGCAGCCCACCATCGCGGCCATCAACGCCCGCGAGGCGGAAGTGCGGGCGCTCAGCGACGAAGCTCTCAAGGAGCGCTACGCGGAATTGCGGAAGCAGGTTCAGGATCAGTTGAAGGACGCCGATCCCGAGGACAAGTCTTACAAGGAAAATTTGCAAGCTGCGCTCGATCCGGCGATTGTGCCGGCGTTCGCCCTGACGCGGGAAGCGGGCCGCCGGTTCCTGAACATGCGGCATTTCGACGTGCAGTTGATCGGCGGCATCGTGCTGCACGAAGGCAAAATCGCGGAAATGAAGACGGGCGAAGGCAAAACGCTGGTCGCCACGCTGCCTGCAGCCCTGAACGCGCTTGCCGGGCGCGGCGTGCACATTATTACCGTGAATGATTACCTGGCGCGGCGCGACGCGGAGTGGATGAGCGCGCTTTACAAAGCGCTCGGATTGACGGTCGGCGTCATCGTGCACGATCTGGACGACGAGCAGCGCCGCGCGGCGTACAGCGCGGACATCACTTACGGCACGAACAACGAGTTCGGATTCGACTATTTGCGCGACAACATGAAGTACGACCTGGCGCAGTGCGTCCAGCGCGGGCATCACTTCGCCATCGTGGACGAAGTGGACTCGATCTTGATTGACGAGGCGCGCACGCCGCTGATTATCTCCGGCCCGTCGGAAGAGTCCACGGACAAGTACGCCAAAATCGACAAAATCATTCCCAAACTGATTCAGGAGATTGATTACACGATTGATGAAAAGCACCGCACCGCGACGCTGACCGAAGAAGGCGTCAGCAAGTGCGAGCGCATTCTGGGCCTTGGCAATCTGTACGACCCCACGCACATGGAGACGATCCATCACGTCTACCAGGCCCTGCGCGCGCATACGCTGTACAAAAAAGATGTGGATTACGTGGTGAAAGACGGCGAAGTGATCATCGTGGACGAGTTCACCGGGCGCCAGATGCCCGGCCGCCGCTGGTCGGACGGTTTGCACCAGGCGGTGGAAGCCAAAGAAAATGTGAGGATCGAGCGCGAAAACCAGACGCTCGCGACCATCACCTTCCAGAATTATTTCCGCATGTACAAAAAGCTTTCCGGCATGACCGGAACCGCGGAAACCGAAGCGGCGGAGTTCGGCAAGATCTACAAGCTCGACGTGACGATGGTTCCCACGAATCGCACGCTGATCCGCATCGAAGCCCCGGACGTGATTTACCGCACGGAAAAAGAAAAGCTGGAAGCGGTGGTCAACGGCATTCTGCAGGAAGACAATTCGCTGGCCAACGGCATCCGGCAGTATCACGAACGCGGGCAGCCCGTGCTGGTGGGCACGATTTCCATTGAAAAATCGGAAAAAGTTTCGGAACTGCTGAAGAAGGGCGGCGTCCCGCACCAGGTTTTGAACGCCAGGCTGCACGAGCGCGAATCGCGCGTTGTGGCGCAGGCGGGGCGCAAAGGCGCCGTGACCGTGGCCACGAACATGGCCGGACGCGGCACGGACATTTTGTTGGGCGGCAATCCCGAGCAGATGACACGCGACTACTGCCTGAAAAATAAGCTGGCGATGCCTTACGCGGCGGCGCCTGCCGTTATTGGCACGGATTCGAACGACGGCAACGGCTCGAATCCCAGTGTGCAAATGGTTTTGTTTCAGAATGAAGGCAAGATTTTTCAGGTTCCCTCCGACCAGTGGAAACCGCTGTACGACCAGTTCGCCGAGCAGTGCAAAGCGGAACATGATGAAGTGGTGGCGCTCGGCGGATTGCACATTCTTGGCACGGAACGCCACGAAGCGCGGCGCATTGACAATCAGTTGCGCGGGCGCGCCGGCCGCCAGGGCGACCCTGGTTCGTCAAGGTTCTTTATTTCGCTGGAAGATGATTTGGCGCGCATTTTTGGCGGCGAGCGCGTGAAGCAACTGATGTTCCGCCTGGGCATGACTGAAGGCGTCCCCATCGAATCGCGAATGGTTTCGAAACGCATCGAAGAAGCCCAAAAAGGAGTCGAAGCACAAAATTTCGATGCCCGCAAACATTTGTTGGAGTACGACGATGTGATGAATAAACAGCGCGAGACGATTTACGCGATTCGGCGGTCCGCGCTGGAAGGAAAAGATCAGCGGGATTACGTGCTGCAAATCGCGGAAGACGTTGCGCGCGAATTAGTGGAAACTTATTGTCCGCGGGAGCAGCATCCGGATCAGTGGAATACCACGCAGTTCGCGGCGGAAACGAACGCGCAGTTTGGCGTGGATATGAAAACAGCGGGCGCGGATCCCGGCGCGCTCGGTCACGATGAGCTTGTGGAAGCCGCAGTTGCGGCTGTGACCAAGCGGTATGAAGAAAAGGAAAAACAGTTTGGCGCGGAGCTGATGCGCTGGCTGGAACGGCGCATCATTCTTGACGTGGTGGATTCACAGTGGAAAGACCACCTGCTCTCGCTCGACCATTTGAAAGAAGGGATCGGGCTGCGCGGTTATGGGCAGAAAGATCCGCTGGTCGAGTTCAAGAAGGAAGCGTTCGTTTTGTTTGAAGACATGATGGGACGGATTGACAACGAAACGATCCGCTATTTGTTTCACATCCAGTTGCAGCAGGGCGAACCGCCGCAGGCGCGCGAGCCTCGGCGAGAGCCGCCACGGCAACCGCCGACGGCTGCGGCAGCGGCCGCTGCCAGCGCTGCCGCGAGAGTGAGCGAGGAAGCGCCGGCAAGTCTGCCGGATTTTGCGCGCGAAATGGAGCGCCGACAACAGCGCCAGCAGCAGAATTTGCAGTATCAAACGGGGCCGGCGCAAGCGGAGGCTCCTAAGCCGGTGCGCGCGGGAGCAAAGGTTGGACGGAACGATCCTTGCCCGTGCGGGTCGGGGAAGAAGTACAAGAAGTGCCACGGGGCGTGAGTGGAGCGTCGGCGTCCTTGCGGAATCAGAAAACTCTCTGGCGCCTGATGATGGCAATCATGAACAATGAGGGGGCTTTGGTCGAGCAGTTACTGGCGAGTGAGCCGTCCCTTGCGGCGGAGCACCTGATCATGGGCGCGACGCGTCAGCGAGCCAAGGACTTCTTCTTTAAGGAGATCGTACACTACCTGTATTCGGGAGACACTGCTTTGCATGCGGCCGCCGCCGGTTACCGGAAGAATATAGCCGAACAGCTTCTCAAGAACGGAGCCAACGTCGCCGCCGTGAATAGGCGGGGCGCTACTCCGTTGCATTATGCCGCGGACGGACACCCCAGTTCAGGCGGCTGGAAGCCTACGGCGCAAGCCGAAATAATCACTCTTTTGATTAAAGCCGGAGCAAATCCAAATGCCCTGGACAAGAGCGGGGTGGCTCCGCTGCACAGGTCCGTGCGCCAGCGGTGCGCGAGCGCCGTGGATTCGCTTTTGCGCAATGGAGCTTCCGTCCGGCTCAAAAACAAAAGGGGCTCAACGCCCCTACACCTTGCGGTACAAAACACGGGAAGAGGGGGCAGCGGATCGCCTG
>QHYL01000085.1 GCA_003224105.1 Acidobacteriota bacterium
GCGCGCCTTTGGTGTGAATTCGAATCACTTTGGAAGATGTTTCCGCAGGGTCCACACGCTCGTCCTTAGGCTTTTCGATGAAAGGGATGGGCAAAGGAACGGAACCTGACGTTACCTTTGCCGGGGCGCGTGTAATCGCACCGCTAAAATGGAGGCAAGTCCCTTCTTCAGAAGGTGAGCTGGGCATTGGTTGACTCCAACTTGAGCTCCGCCTTGTCGAGCTCGCTTCAAACGGCTGACCAAGATTGCGGGATCCTGCGGCCACGTTCCGTCAGCACAGGGAACTGACAGCCTTGGCCGCAGTGTGTTGACTTTGATCTATCTTTCGGCACTTCTCGCCAATGATTGGTGTTAATCATCACTTCCAAATCGTGGGATATCGAAAACAGGACCTCCTTTCTCTTGTGACCCGACTTTGGCGAAGAGCCGTCTATTCCTGGACCGGGCTAAGGAAAGAGCCACTTTGAGTCCACGACTCTGAGGCACAGCGTGGGTATACCCTCTCGGCAACGCTGCCGCAATAAGGTCGATTCATGACATGCCTTTTACAAATACTTGAAACCACATAACAAAAAACACCTGACCCGCTGTGCCATTTCGTACTCTAGGATGCCCCTGCGAGTCATTCTTGCGCACCGATTTGGAAGAGATTCTCTAGGAGGTAGGAACTTTGGTTTCTCTGCGGCAGCTTGCCAACTGCCTGCCCCCGGAGGCGGACAAGCAGGGCAGGCTCCGACGTTTGGAAGCTTCGAGAAACGGGGCTTGTAGGCCCTGGCTGAGCCCCGGGCGCGTCGCGCACCTGAAGCGAGTTTCGACATTCGATTCTCGAGTTTCGTTTTCGAGTTTCCCGGCAGTTCGCAATCAGGGCGGGGCGCCATAGCTCACAAAAAAGCAAGACAACAAAGGGAAGTCGGGGGAAGGGCTAAAATGGTGGGCACTGTCCGATTCGAACGGACGACCTTTCGGGTGTAAACCGAACGCTCTAACCGCTGAGCTAAGCGCCCAACAAAATTCATCGTACAAGAAGCCCGGCGAGACCGTCAACGCGCAGGCACTCCTCTGTTTTCTCGATGCCCTCCCGAAGCCTGCGTTTTGCTGGAGTTTCTGCACAATCTTCCGAGGTCTCGATTTCTTGCACTTTCCCCACGCTGCCAGTACACTGATTTGCTTACATTTACGCCGAGGAACGAATAAGGATGCTGCTCGTACGGGATTTTGTGGCCCACATGGCCAATGAAGTCGTGAAGCGCTTGGTGGAAGGCGGGCAAATTGAGACCAAGGCGAAAGAGGCGGTGACCACGCGGGTTCGCCAGCGCATGCTCGAAGAGTTGACGGTCGAAGACCGGTTGAACGAGGAAGTGCGCCAAATCCTCGTGGAGCGGCAGGATGAGATGCGCAGCACCGGAGTTTCTTACCAGGAAATGTACAAGAAGGTGAAGCAGCACCTGGCGCGGGACCGCAAGCTGGTATTGAGGTAGGGCCTGGCAGGAAAGGGAACCTGGCCGAGAATGATGCGACTGAGCCGCGAAAAAATTGTCAGACTCTCCCACCAGATCACCGATGTGCTGGTGGCCAGCGACGAAGTGGAATTCATTGACGACCGCGACACGATTCGCCAGCAAATCGTGCAGATCATGACCGCCATGCTTCGCGACGAGGAAAAAATCGAGCTGGAGGTCCGCAAGCGCATCACTTCGCAAAAGAAGGAAATCCTGGAAGGCAGCGAGGAGTGGGACGTGCTGCATCGGAAGTATTACCAGGACGAACTGCGCCGCCTCGGCATCGCCTCTGCCCCCGACGACCGCCACCGCCCCGGTTGATTCGTTGCAACGCGGCCCGGGCCGCGATGTGAGAGATTCCATCCTACGATTTCCTGCGTGCTGCAGTCGATCACTCTCACCAGATAAGCCCAGCCCACCGCCGGACCCGCCCAGATCATCGTCATGTCAGACTGCTAGATCTGAATAGACATGACAACGTTCACGTGGTGCGGCAGCGAGAGCACCAACAACAGAACGGAACCATAAACCAGGCACAGCTGAATCTGGGACCTTCAAGCGTCGGGTTGCAATTCACGAGTGGTGGGGGCGTCCACAGTGCACAAGAATTGACCCGAGACAGATTCAGGTGTTTACCGGATTGAGTGCCTGCCCGGACGGTGCAAAGTAGCCTCAACAAACGCAATGCTGTGGCTAGTAACAGGGGTGAGTTCTTTGGAAGTTCCACATCCTCGGTCACACCCCGGGAGCCCAAGGAAGTCACCCCTCCCGCCCCTGGCACTGATCCTCCTGAAGAGACTTGCAGAATCCATGCGCTTTTCCGAACGGTCACTCTAAGGAAGTTGTTCGCGGGGGGATCCACCTTTCCCATGCCACAAGCATCTTTGCCTTTCAGGATTCATGGCAGCGGCAAAATATCGGAGCCGATTTGTCGGAATGAAGCACCACAGGGGTTCCTTTGCGGCATGACGATTTGCGTCTTTGGAGGGTGACGAAAAGTGGCACATTTTGGAAGGCACAGTAGCCGGAACCCGAAGATTGACTCCCATAGTACTTTTTCTCGTTCTCGTAACCATAAGAAAAAACAGTACTTGTTCGACTTGGGGTCGAGGAAAGCCTGGAGGAGCCTATTGGCAGCCCCCTTGCTGCCTTTCCCGTGTGTGCTCTTACGCACCTCACAACTTCCAAGGAGACTTCATGAAGAAACAGAAGGGCTTCTCTCTTATCGAACTCTTGATCGTCGTGGCGATCATTCTGATCATCGCGGCTATCGCTATCCCGAACTTGCTGCGCTCCAAGATTGCGGCTAACGAATCCTCTGCCGTAGGTTCGGTGCGCACGATCGGCACTGCAGAAGTAACGTATCAATCGAGTTGGGGCAGCGGTTACTCCGTTGACTTGCCGTCTCTTGGCGGCCCCTCCCCGTGCGTTGCCGCGACTGCGGCCGCGGCTTGCTTGATCGACTCGCTTTTGAGCCAGGCTCCGTTCACGAAGAGCGGCTATCAGTTCAACGCCGCCGGTACTCTCCTCGTCAACGGCGTCTTCAACGGCTTCGAAGTGAATGCTTGGCCGACCACGTTCCAGACCACTGGTGTGCGCGCGTTTTGCGATGACCATACGGGCGTGCTCAAGTTCAACGTGAACGGCGCGGCGATTGGCGTGGCAGCTGGTTCCTGCCAGGCTGTTCCGACCGCGGCTGGCGTTTCCGGTCCCGTCGGCAACTAACGCTTAGCTAGTATTCTCAGGAAAAGGGAGGAAGTTCGCTTCCTCCCTTTTTTTGTGTCCGGAAAAAGCAGCAAAGTTTTTCCCTTGGGAATGCGAAAACGCGGCAAGAGTCCCGAAACGGGACAGTACGGAAGGTTCTTCCCTTGGCATCTTGCGTGCTCATCTATAGCGTGTAGCTGACTGCAAGAAGGCCTAATAGAAGGCAATCTCTCTAGGTGAGGCTATGAAGAAGCAGCGAGGTTTTTCTCTCATAGAATTGCTAATCGTTGTGGCTATCATTCTGATTATCGCAGCGATAGCCATACCGAATTTGCTGCGTTCGAAGATCGCGGCCAATGAGTCGTCCGCCGTTTCCTCGCTCCGAACGATCAACACCGCAGAAGTGACTTATTCTTCGAGTTGGGGATCAGGTTACGCGCCGGCCATAGACAATCTCGGCGGGGCGATACCGTGTTTGGCGGGAACCGCGGCCGCGGCTTGTATCATCGATTCGGGTTTGAGCGTCGCGCCCTATACAAAGAGCGGCTATTCGTTTGCCGCAGTGGCGAATACACCTGTAGGTGGCGTGAACAACGGGTTTGAGACGAACGCCACGCCAACCGTAGTGGATGTGACTGGCAAGCGTGCGTTTTGCTCCGACCAGACTGGCGTTCTGCGAGCTAACACCACGGGTGTAGCGATCGGAACGGGCGCTGGAACTTGCGCTACGGTCCTGACGCTGCTCGTAGGAAACTAGAGTTCGATACCGCCGCATCAGGATGTGTTCGGGGAGGAAGCCATTCCTCCCCGTTTCTTTTTGGCACAGAGTTTCCCTTCGCCGTACCTAGCCCAAATCTGGTCTTGTCCCTCCTCGGCTGTCCGCCGGTACTTGCACTAAATGACACCACTACCTGCCCGTTAAATTCATTGCGCTCTCACATATGCCAGGAGTAAGCTAGCGCATCTTTTTACTGGCGGCGAGCATTTGGCGCTGTATGGGCGTGGGGCAAGGAGTGGGATATGAATACTCACGGGCCTAGGTCATACCCCAGGATGGGAAAGACATCTACGAAGGGGTTTTCGCTAATCGAGCTACTGATAGTGGTCTTCATCATTCTGATTATTTCCGCGATTGCAATTCCGAGCTTGTTCAGATCCAAAATAGCCGCGAATGAGTCCAGCGCAGTCTCCTCCGTGCGTCAGATCAACACGGCACAAGGAACCTATGCCTCGAGCTGGGGCAGCGGCTACGCAGTGGCCCTCCCCAACCTTGGCGGTACCGCCGCCGCGTGTCTGGCTGGTGCGACAGCAGCCAACGCTTGTTTGCTTGACGACCTTATAAGCGTCGCACCCTTTAGCAAGAGCGGTTACACATTTACTTCGGCAGGAACAAATCAAGTGGGCGGGATATTTAACGGCTATGAGGTTAACGCCACAGCGAATACGGTGCAAACGACGGGCGTGCGCGCCTTCTGTTCGGATGCGTCTGGCGTGATCAAATATGTCACTCCAGGCGCGGCCCCCATCGGTTTGGGGGCGGGAGCTTGCGCCGCAGTCGCGACAGTTGCCGGAACCTCGGGGCCGGTTGGCAACTGAAGTCCCCCTCGGCGAACTCCGGTGCCAGCTGCGGAGAAGAATCTCACTTGAGATTTGCCTAACCCTTCCATCTGAGTCGTTCCACCACTGGTATACTTGTGTGCTTGCGAGTAAGACTTCAACTCGAATGGTACGCCCTCCTGTTTCTTCCGCCGTGGCTGCTTTGGTGTAACCAGAACCCTATAGATTCGCATGAAGCCAAAGGTAAGCCGACTGTGGCTACGATTCAGAGACGATTTGAACAGAGGTATCGAGGCGCAACGCGGTTGGAG
>QHYL01000086.1 GCA_003224105.1 Acidobacteriota bacterium
GGGGTGAAGGCGCTGATTCTGCCGATGTCGGATGATCCCGTGCCCACGATTATTGAATCGAACGAAGGCGCGATGCATTTTCAGAAGTATTTGGTCAAGCGGCGCGCGGAACCCGTTATTGAAGACATTCAATTCCGAGGAGCGGAGGCGGCGCGTCCGGCGCCCGGCGTGTTAGAGGCGATCAGCGAAGCGGGCCGCATCATCATTTGCCCTAGCAATCCGTTGATTAGCATCGGACCGATTCTGGCTGTCCCTGGAGTGCGAGGGCAGTTACGCGCGCGAAAGAAGGACGTTTTTGCCGTGTGCCCGATTGTTGGAGGCAAGTCGTTGAAAGGTCCATCGGACAAGATGCTGGGGCAGCTAGGCCATGAGGTGACGGCATTGGGCGTGGCAAAACTCTATGCGGATTTCACCGGTACTTTTGTGATCGATCCTTCGGACAAAGCAGCGGCAACCGCGGTTTCCACGCTGGGGATGAAAGTTGCGGTCTTACCAACTGTCATGAATACGCTGACACAGAAACGGAAGCTGGCGCGCGCTCTGCTCAGCTTGTGAAGTGTGGTATCTTCAAAAACTTCGAAGAACATGGCGACGGCACTCACAGCGCGCGAATTTCGCAACGCCCTGGGGCAATTTGCGACGGGCGTGACAGTGGTAACCGTTGAACGCGAGCCCGGTTCGGTGTTTGGGATGACCGCGAATGCGTTTACGTCCGTTTCGTTGAATCCCATGCTGATTCTGGTTTGCGTGGATGAACGCGCGAAGATCCTGCCTTTGCTCGACAAACATAAACGTGTCGGAATCAGCGTGCTGAAGCAAGACCAACAGGCATTGTCGGAATACTTTGCGCAGGCTGAGCAGAACGCGGAGGCCGAACATCGCCTGGCCTTGCGCTATCGGTGGACGACCGAGGGGGTTCCCGTACTGGAAGATACGGTTGTGCAGTTGAGCTGTAGCGTTATGACTGCGCACGTCGCCGGGGATCACACCATTATCGTGGGAAAAGTAGAGGATGCGGAGATTCGGGGCGGGGAACCGCTGCTTTTCTTTCGCGGAGAGTATCGGCACATCGGGCGCCAGTAAAAGGTTTAGCCACTTGGGCGGCGCTGGCGAACACCGCGGCCTAGGTCAGACGCACGTCAAATAGTGCGAGCCAATACTGGAAAGACTGCAAAGCAAACCCGCAAAGGATGAGTCCAATGCCGAAGGCTCCCAGCCGCCGTTCGGGAAGATTGTCCGCGTAATATTCAATGTAAGGATTCACAGTGACTCCGACGGCGGTGACGATTCCCGTCACTAGGCCCACGCGAATAGCGAACGACCAGGGATGGTCCAGGTGATGGATAAAGGCGCTGCAGGCAAGAGCCGAAGCTATGTAACCAACCGTGCGGACGATAGCTCCCCAGAACTGACGGCGAGTCAGGCGTGGACGGCGGGAGGCGGTGTAATCAAGGGCGGGACGCATGCCGCGAGAATACGCGAGAATTTGGCCGATGGTGATGAGAGCGGCGAAGGAAGCTGCGAATCCGAAGCCGACAATGCTGTACAACCCGGCTCCGACAGCGAAGCCTCGGATGGCGGCAAAGACTCCTTCCCAAGGCAACCCGTAATGATCCAGTCCGCGAGCTGCGCGATTGAGTTCAATCGACATGGTGATGCCGGTGGCAACGCCAGCGGGCACGCCAAAAAAGAGCCCAAGGCCCAGGCCATAACCGACGACGAAAACCATGGAGTAGGTGACGGCCCGGGTAAGCAGCCGCAAAGGGCCATGCTGTCCGCCCAGCAGGTCATAGGCTAGGTAGAGGCTGCCTACGACATCCAGACAGGTACCCGTGATGCTGACGGCTGCGAGTGTGTGGTGGTCCATTCGAGATTAACGCCGTACGTCCCCTTGGACTATTCTTCCGGCCATGCAGCATCCGTTTCCCAATGGTCCGATTCATTTGGTGTCTTTGTCTGCTCGGCATAGCCCTGGCGGTCGCGCGTTTCCTTATCGCAGACGTCCAGTCTCCCAAGGTGTTCACGCAAAGCGTCGCGTACGAAGCCCGAACGATTTCGCTTCGCACGCCGCGCCGCACGATCGGTAGCGACTAAAAGCTTCTTATCGAGAACAATCTGAATCGTTTTCATGGGTGCGTATTGGGCACAGCATATTCCACACAACAAAAAGGAACAACAGCAGGAATAAGACAGTAGGTTCGCCAGGGTACTTGCTAGGAAGTTAGTGGTGGCCGCCCAGGGGATCGCGTTTTACGCCGTATTCGGCGCCCCACTTGTCGGTCATTTTTGAGCGGATTTCCCAGAGTTGAGGGAAGAAGTTCTGCCGCATGCCTTCCTCGAGGATTTCCACGGGCCGGCCCTTCAGCGATTTAGCGGCAAAGCCAATGGTGCGGTGAATGAGTTGCATGTGCTCGCTGCGGAATTTCTGGAAGAGCTCGTCAAACTCCGCCAGAGCTTCGGCCACGACATAAGCGCCGCTGTGAGAATATTCAGTATCGTAGATTTTCTCGATAGTTAGTCCATGTTTGTCGAGGTACTGGACCTGGAACGAGTTCCACAGCGGCTGGTACATCTTCAGCAGAACGCGGAAGCCGGGCGATTCCTGGCCGCTGCCGTTGCCGAGGCGCTTGCGAATCTCCTGATATTCCTTGGGCGACATGGTTTCGAGCAAAGCGAGTTGTTCGTTCATCAGCCTTTGGGCGATGTGGACACGCCGGAAGAGCGTGATGACGCGATTGGTGTTTTCCTGTTGCAAGTATTCGTCGATGTCCAGAAGCGTGTAAGCAATCAGCTTCATCCACAATTCCTCGATCTGGTGCACGAGCTGGAATTGGAGTTCGTCTTTGTTGCACAGCTCTTCAAATTTGGTTTGGCAGGAGAGAAGTGTTTTTGTGTTCAAATAAAGTTCGTAGTCGAGCGTGCCTTCGCCGCTCATCAAGGCGTAAAAATGTTCGCGGTTCACGATACCCCCCGTCCGCCACAAAGCTAGCTAACGCATACACGTCCCAGCGCTCCCCGCAGCGCAAGGGGATATGGTGTCAGCGAGATCTTCAGTGCCTGTTCACGGTCGCGAGCCCTGTCCAACTGTATCCCCGGTGCGAGCGTAACAGAATGTCCTGCAATCCGGTGGAGAGCCACGGCCTGACTTCCTCTTCCTTGAGGTAAAACGCCACGGGAGTCACTAATTGGTCGAACACGTTGGCATGAATCTCGTCGAACGGGTAGCTGTGCATGGCAGCGAAATAATCTCCATAGGGGAGATACTGAGGGCCTTGACCATCTGCGCGAGGACGGTAGAAAAGCTTGATGACGGCCCACAAAAACACAGACGGCGCGAGACACAGCACTCGCAATAACCCCGCCGGCAATTTGGAAGTGACGGCCTTCCTGATCGGGTTTATGTAACGCGTAATCCACTCATTTCCTTCATATCCATAAACCCAAAAAAACACACGCCCGCCGTTGCGGACGCGGGACGCCAGGCTGGCAAACCCTGCCGCCGGGTCGGGCAAGTGATGCAAAACCCCCACCGAAAATGCCAGGTCGAAAGCAGGGCGCACGGGTGGATGCAACAAGTCGCCGATGATTACATGCGCGTTCGGGAGATCGCGCGTGTGTGCGAATGCGATAAAAGCGCTTTCTCCCAAGTCAAGCGAAACAATAGCGCGCGCGCCATGTGAGGCTACGATCGCCGTATGGCGTCCTTTGCCGCAGCCGCCCTCAAATACCGTCTTGCCCCTGAAATCTTCTCCGGTTACCGGCGCAACCCAAGCAAAGAATTCTTCTTCGTAATATCCGCGCAAATCCTTCCATCGCGTCCATTCTTCCGCAAAGCGCGAAGCTGTTTCCAGTTTCACTGTTTCGAGATTTGCGGGCAAAAGAACCGGCACGCCATCGCAAATCGAAAACAGCGCTTGGCATGCGGCACAGGCGAGCTTGCCTGCCATGATGTGTTCTTTTTCTTCGCGGACTTCTCCGCAAAGCGCCAATCCATTGCTGCAATTCGGGCAGGCAATAAAATTTAGGGCCTCTCGCCGCATATCGAGTGAAGACGCCAGCTCTCCTCAAAATTATGAAACACGAACAGGTTCTAGGATGAAATGGAAACCTGAAATCAGCGCAATCTTATTTGCAGGTTCGGAGAAATCACCAGCCGGCAGCCCCGGCGGTCCGTGGAGGTTCATCGCGCCCAGCCATAGCTTCACGCCGGCTGCGGACCTCTCGAATCGTATACACAGGCTTGTTCTGCGACTCGTAATAGGTTCGCGCCAGCATCTCGCCGATCAGTCCGGTGGCGATAAACTGAATCCCCCCCATCACCAGCGCCATCCCAAGAATCATCAGCGGTCCATGATTCGCCAGGAGCCCCTCGTCCAAAAGCGCCTTCCGGAGGAACACCCACAAACCGATTCCACCACCTGCGGCCAGGCACAATAATCCGCCCAATCCGAAGAACTGCAGCGGCTTGGTGGAGTAGTCCAACAAAAACTTGACGCTTAGCAGATCCAGCAATACTCGGACGGTCCGCGAAATCCCGTAGTTCGAGGTCCCATTCTTCCTTTGGATATTCGAAATGGGAACCTCTGCCACAGACGCTCCGGCCCAGCTTGCCAGGGCGGGAATGAAGCGGTGAAGTTCGCCGTACAAATGAATCTCCGAGAGGACTTCCCGGCGGTACGCCTTGAAGGTAGTCCCGAAGTCGTGCAGGTCTACACCGGAAAGCTTCGCCATCATCTTGTTGGCAACGCGGCTTGGCAGTTGCCGCATGAGCCAGTGGTCCGTCCTTTCTACGCGCCACCCGCTGACGATGTCGTAGCCCTCTTCCATTTTTTCCAGGAACCGCGGAATTTCATCCGGGTCGTGCTGCAAATCCCCGTCCATGGAGATGATGACTTCGCCGCGAGCAAAATCGAATCCGGCTTTTAGAGCGGGGGCCTGTCCAAAATTGCGGCGAAGCCGGACGACGTTGACGCGGTGGTCGTGTTCGTAGATGTCCGAAAGGACCTTGTACGAGTTGTCCTTGCTCCCGTCATCCACAAACACGAGTTCATACGGTTCGCCGATTCCGACCATCACTTCGGTGAGTTTCATGTACAAAGGCGGAATGTTTTCCTGTTCGTTGAAGAAAGGAATGACAATCGAGAATTGGATGGGCGAATCACTTCTCATCAGAAACTTCCAGCACCCCTTTACCCTTCCTGAGTCAGGGAACCATAGTCTATCAGGCGAATCCCATGAGAAGCGACAAGATTTCGGATGCGGGTGTCGGTAAGTATCTCCAGTTCTTTCTGGCGCGAGGCTTGCAGCCGCGTGGCAGTTTTTTGGAGAGCTTCGTCGGCGTATCCCGGGTGGCAGATCAGCTCGGTAGTGCCTTCGGGAAAGTTCTTAAGGAGCTTTTCGACACCCTCTAATGTGAGCTCTCCTGTTTGGGCGATGCCGCAAAAATAGTCGGCGGTGGCAATGCCCATGCGCGCAGCTTGTTTGCGAGCGTCGCGGGCGAGGAGTTTAAGGCCGCGGGCCTGCACGCCTTGCTTCATTACGACCCCAGTGCGATGTTGAGAGCCAGAAGCGAGTGCTGCGCGCAGGCTTGATTCCTCCAGGGAGACGCGGATGGCTTCGATGCCATGCCTCTTTGCCAGCCGCAAGGCAATCTCGAACAATCCGGGTAGCATATGAACATGTTTGTGACCGTCGAGATGCGTAGGACGGATGCCCGCGTCGCGCACTTTCTGAATTTGCGCGTCCCACTCTTCTTCCACTTCGTCGAGGATCAGCCCGCCGCGCGCGCGCTTCAACAGTAAGCCCTCAGGGCCCTCGGCGAAGTTCCCATCGTCGTTGAGCAAGCTGGTAACGCTTTCCCGGTCGGCGACCGGCGCGCCGTCGCTCAAGTTCAAATGGACGCCCACAGCCAGGCCCGGCGCTGATTTCGCGGCCTTAACGGCCTCCGCGAAGGCTGTTCCGTTGGCGAGCAGCGTGGCGCTGGTAACAATCCCACCGCGAAAAGCGTCGAAGATACCCCGGTTGACCCCCTCCGTCCATCCCAGGTCATCGGCATTGACGATCAGGTTTTTCATGGCCTGTCCTATTCCGGCGATTTTACCTGTCCATTCGTACAGCTATTCTTTTGCGCGTTCATACATTTTCGTACCATTGACCCTTTCGCTGCTCAACTCTAGCATGGCGTTTTAGAGGGAAGAATGCCTGCGAGAGTGCATGAGAGAAACGCTGGGGCCGGCACCCCCGGACAATCCTCGGAGCGGCGCCGCGGCCGGCGCATGAATTCGCGTGTCCCGGTGCGCCTGGAATGGGACGAAGCGTCGGGCAAGCGATCGAGCGCTGAGGCCCACACGCGGATCATCAATCCCTATGGCTGCATGGTGGTTCTCCCGCATCCCTTGGGGCTCGAACAGCGCGTGGCCCTTACCAACCTGGCGACGCACTCCAGCAACGCGGCCATTATCGTCTGGAAAGGCCAGTCCCGGCCCGACGGATGGGAATACGGCGTTGAATTGGTGGCGCCGGAAATGGACTTCTGGGGACTCGAACTGTGAAACCACCAGTGCCCGGGGCAAAGCCTGGAACGCCCTCGCCGTATGCGAGGCCCGGCCAGACACCGGGTGCGCGCCCTGTTCTGCAACGTCAACCTACGTCTGAGGAGCGGCGGCGCGCCCAGCGGGTGCTGCTACGCATCCCCGTCTTGGTGCACCTGAAAGACAAGGACAAACCCATAGAAGGAATGACACACACCGTCAGCGCCACCGGCGGCATGATCATTCTTCGTCAAGGGCTGGAAGCGGGGACAAAGTTCATCCTCGAAA
>QHYL01000087.1 GCA_003224105.1 Acidobacteriota bacterium
GTTGTCTTTGTCTTTTTCGGTGACGAACGGAATTTGCGAGCCGGGGATGACCAGGGAAACGGCAAGGTAATAATGCGAATCGTCCTGGCGGAAATACGCAGCGCCGGCGTAGAGCGGTACGTCCACCTGGGAGAGCTGCACTGCCAATTCGTCCTCGAGTTGCTGCTCGCGGTCGGCCTTGTTCAGATGCTCGAAGTCGCGGTCGGTGTAATACCCGGAGCGGTATTCGAGCTTGAGGTCGGCACGGTTCGCCACGACCTTCAGATGGCGGTATCGACCGTCTTTGAAGGGATTGTTGCTGACGAAGCCCAAGACGTAATACGCCGAAGTGTCCTTCTGCACCTGGGAAAAGACGCCGCTGAAATCGTTCGAATCAAAAAAGGCTTTTCCGCCGGTGTCGGACGAAAGCGTCGCGAGGGTTTCCTGCGAAGAGGCGTTGTTGTTCAGGTCGTTCAGCACGGACGCGCCGGAGTAGGCCGATTGGCCGTGCAAGCTGGCGGATTGCGCTTCGCCGCCCGGCGGAAACGCCTGCAAGCCACGAACATCCATCGAGTAGATGGAAACGTTAGCTTTTACCGCAGCGGCCGTGGCGGCTCGCAGGGTGGACTGATTGTCCATTCCAGACTGGCTGATGCCGTTGCTGAAATAAATGAGGCTTTTCTTTTGCGAGAGTTTTCCCAGAGACTGCATCAAAGACTGGAGGGCGAGGAGTTTGCGGTCGGCGCTGAAGGTGTTGTAGTCGGTGTCGTCCGCAGTGAACGAGCCGCCAGTCTCCGCGGCTCCTTCCGAGGTTCCCGTAGAGCCGCTATCAAATCCTTGGCCCTCGCCAGAGGTGTACGAGGAAAGCGCCGCGGTAATCTTGGCCTTGTCATCGGTGAAGTTCAAATCGACGTGCATGTTCGTGGCCAGGGAGACTAGCGCGACAAGGTCTGCCGGTTGCATTTTTGTGGAAACAAAATTCTTGGCCGCGTCTGCGGCGCGATCGATTTGCTCCGGGTCCATGGCGGAAAAGTCGAAAAAGAACAGCATCAACCGCCGGTCGCGGGCGTCCAGGGACGGCGCTGTTTTTTTTCCGCCTCGCAGGAGGTCCCCTTCGCCGGCGGCACCGGAAACGGTCGTTTCGGGCGCTCCGGCGGTCAGAGGCTGATCGACGTTCTCGAAATCAAACGAGGAGATTTGCTGCTTCTTCCCGTCTTCCAACAGGGTGAAATCTTCTTTTTTCAGATCGCGGACGACGTTGCCTTTTTTGTCGTGCGCTACCACGTTCACTAGAACCAGTTCCGTGGTTACACGGATCCGCCCCTGGTTGGCCGGCGCCGGCGGTTGCGGGGCTTGCTGGGCCGACAGGGAAGCCGCTACTTGCAATAGCAGCGCGGCCATAACCAGGGCCGAAAGATTTCGTTGGATGCTTCGCATATTCATTGTTCTTCAGAAGCGGAAGCGCGCCGTCATGGTCACGCGCCGCATGCTACCTGTTCCCGTCACTTCGCCAAACGTGAGGGAATTTACCACGGTGTTGATCGAGCTGAAATGGACGTTGTTGAAAACATTGTTGGCGGAGAATCGCAGGTCCAGGGATCGCGATTCCTTGATGGTAATGGTTTTGTTGAGCGCCATGTCGAGCGTGACTTGTCCCGGGCCTTCAATGATGTTTCGTCCCGCATCTCCGAAAGCTGTGCCACTCGCATTGACGCACGTGGCGCTGGGGGCGCAGAACGCGGCTGTATTGAACCACTCAAGCGCGGTCGGATTGCTGAGGGCAATCGTTTGACCTGCGATCGTGTTCGCGCGCAGCGACCCACTTACGCCGCGGCCGATGTCCAGCGCGCCGCCGAGGACCCGCGGCGTGAAGTAAAGTCCCGAACCGACGGTGAAGTCACCGCTCCATTGCCACGCGCCGAAGATATGACCGAAAGCGCCTTTGGAGGAAAAGTAGCGGTTCTCGCCAATCGGCAAGTCGTAAATCCAGTTTCCTGTGAACTTGTGACGCTGGTCGAAGCTGGAAAGCCCGCGGTCGGCGGAAATGTCAAACGGGTTTTGCGCCACGACGCTGCCCCCGCCGCCAATCGACGAAGCGTCATCAATTGATTTGGAATAGACGTACTGCGCGTTCAACCCAATGCCTTTGGCCATGCGCTTGCGAATGCGGACCGTACCGGCATGTAAAATCGAATTGCCTTCGGAGGACCCGTAGATAAAAGGCTGGTTGCCCGCGACCAGCAGGGCTCGTTCAATATCCAGCCGCGTGCCTTTTGCTCCATTGTATCCCGCGCTTAGAATCCAACCGGCCGGCAGTTCCCGCTGAATATCCAAATTCCAGATTTGCACGTAGCCTAGGCGGTAGTTGGGATTCACGGCGAAGTTATTGGTTACGGTTCCTAAAGCTGCGGGAAACCCATTGGAAAGCGTGAGCGAGCTTCCGGCAATTAGCGCACTCGCATCCGTCGTATTCGTTGCGGTATTGGCGAAGGGCGGCTGAAACGCAAAGTTCTGAATCATGACCCCATACTGCGCGAGGTTGTAGTTGATGCCGTATCCTGCACGCACCACGGTTTTCTTTTGCGGCTTCCACGCGAGGCCCACGCGCGGGGCCCAATCGTTATGATCTGGATTGATCAGCGATGGGTTCGAAGATCGAATAAAAGGAATCGTGGTGACCGGTACGGCAGCCCCCGAGGGCACAACGAGTTGCGCGTTTGCAAAACCAGAACCTACGATGAGGTTAGCGACCTGGTTTTGCGCTTCCGTGTAGGGGCCGTTGTATTCGTAGCGCAGCCCAAGGTTGAACGACAGATTTGACCGATAACGCCAGTCATCTTGCACGAAGAAATCGTACGAGTTCGCTCGAAAATTATAAGCGGTGGTTCCAAATTGCAGCGATGTCTGCTGCGGAAAGCCCAGGAGAAAATCCGCGAAGTCGTATCCCGTATCCACCGCCGCCTGCGTGCTTCCCGAAGCATATTGCGACGTGGCATATCCGGTAAACACAAAGCTGCCCTCAGCGTTTCTCGCCGAATGGAAACTCTGCAGGATGCGGCGGTAGTCGGCCCCAAATCGCCAATTGTGCTTCGCCTGATGCCACGAAATCGTGTCGGATAACGTGTAGGTCTGATCGAGTTCGCGGCGGGGTGTGGGGTCGCTCAGTCCGCCAAAAGAGGTGAAGCTGATTCCCGGCAGGCCCCAGTCAAACGGATCCGCTGAAACTCCGTTGATGCCGGCGAGCCCGTCCACATTCGTCACATTGGAATAAAGATTCGTGGTTGCAACATGATTGTGGTTGTAGTTCACGCGCAGGTTGTTGGTGATCCGTCCTTTGCCGTAAACCCATCCTGCGCTTGCGTTCAAGCCTTGCGTGCTGTTGCCGCCGGCCTGCGAAGGAAACGGATTCACAATGCTGTTCGAGCTTCGCGCCCAGTTCAGCCCGAAATTGATGTTGTTTTGCGCGCGCCGCCGGCCTCCTCCGCCGCCTCCGTCCCTGAAAACGAAGAACGGTCCGCCGCCTGGTCCGCCGGTAGCGTTGAAATTATGAACCAAACGGAACATCACCATATCAGAGCTGCTGCTTGCCGAAGTCACGTAATGAAAATTTTGGCCGAACGCATTGGCCGGCATGTTCGGCAGGGGGATGTAATTCAGCAGAGCCTGCGCCGAGGCGGTGATCAATGCGGGGTCCAGAACATTGGGGCACGGCTGCGCGCATGAACTGGAACCATTGTTGAACTGATATTGCTGTCCGGTCTGCGCGTTGAAGATCTGTACGGGCTTCCCGTCGTTGTAAGTGGCCTGGCTAAAATCTCCGTTACGCTCCGCTTGCGTGGGCACGGTGGAAAATGCGTCGTAAGGATTGCTTCCCCGGGAGCCGTTCCACCCGCCAAAGAAGAACCATTTGTTGCCGCCGTTGAAAATCTTCGGAATGTTCAACGGCCCACCCGCATTGAAGCCGAAGCGCGCCTGGTTGTAATCCGCTTTTACGCTCGGGACTCCTGTCAGGGAATAGGGCCGCGCATCGAGTCCTGCATTGTCGTCCGTGTAGTAGAAGACTCCGTGCGGCTGGTTGACGTTGAACCCCTTGGGCATCCTGCCCATCATCACGATTCCCGGCCCGCCGGCGAATCCGCCTCCACCCGGCGGACCAAAAGCTCCACCGCCTTCGCGCTGCATGCGGTCGCGGAATTCCTGAATGCGCTGCTGCAGCTCTTCTTCGTTGCCCATGCCAAAATCCTGCGTGCGACCTTGCGCGCCGCTAACGCTGACCGACTCCGTTGGGCCTTCGGCTCCCGCTCCATTCAGCGGCAAACCTCCAACGTCGCCATTGTTCTGCCCGCCGCCATTTCCGTTCCCTCCGCCCAAGTCGCCATTGGTTCCGCCAAGCGAAGA
>QHYL01000088.1 GCA_003224105.1 Acidobacteriota bacterium
CACCACCAAAAAAGGGCGAGGAAAGTGGATCGATACGTAACTGCTGAGAAAAAAGAGGAGCGGGCTGAAGCCCGCCCCTATAACAAATCGCTGAAAAATTGCGCTTAAGAGCTGGCTTCGGCGGGTTCTTCCTTCTTGGGCTTTTCCTTCTTTTCTTTTTCCTTGTACTCGTAACCAAGGAGCTCCAGGATAGCGACTTTGGCGTTGTCGCCGACACGATTGCCGGCGCGGATGATGCGCGTGTAGCCGCCGGCGCGGTCACCGAACTTCGGGGCGATTTCGCTGAAAAGTTTCTGCGTGACGGCAGGCAGCAAGAGATACGAAGCCGCCTGGCGGCGCGCCTGCAGCGTGTCGCGCTTGCCGAGGGTGATCATTTTTTCGGCTACGGGGCGCGCGGCCTTGGCGCGCGTGAGCGTGGTGGTGATGCGGCCGTGCTGGAGCAGGTTGGTCACCAGGCTGCGCAAAACCGCGCGTCGATGGTCGGGCTGCTTGCCGAGTTTCGATCCGGAGTTGAGATGTCGCATGTTTTTTCCAGTTCTAAGTCTTAAGGTCTAAGTTTTAAGTTCAAGAATGCAAAGGCCATTCAAAACCAATTCCTCAGGGCTGAATCCCTATTGAGGATGCCGACTGGATGTCGGGCCTATAGGTCCCACATCCGTTGCCAATTCGAGAGGGCGCAGCAGTGCCACCCCCTACAAAACCAAAGAACCGGTCTAAAGACCTGCCTCTACAGGCCGCCACCGATGGTGTCTTCCGCGGACGGCGCGGCGGTCTGGCTCGGGAGCGGCGGCCAGATGATGCGGCCGTGCTCATCGAACTTCATGCCCAGCGAAAGGCCCATCTTGACGAGGATTTCCTTGATCTCGTTGAGAGACTTGCGGCCGAAGTTCTTGGTCTTGAGCATTTCGTTTTCGCTCTTCTGCACAAGCTCGCGAATGGTCTGAATATTCGCGTTCTTCAAGCAGTTGTACGAGCGCACGGAAAGCTCGAGCTCCTCCACGGAGCGGTCCAGATGCTCGAGGCGCGGATCATGCGAAGTGTCCGTGGGAGCTTCGACCGTTTCCACGGGCTCTTCGAAGTTGATGAAGATGCTCATGTGGTCCTTCACGAGCTTTGCGGCGTAGCCAATGCCATCCTTAGGTGTGATGGCGCCGTTGGTCCAGACCTCCATCATCAGCTTTTCGTAGTCGGTCATCTGGCCGAGACGAGCGGCTTCGACGGAGTAATTGACCTTGCGCACGGGCGAGTGAACGCTGTCCACGGGAATGTAGCCGATGGGCAGATCCTCGTCGTAGTTGCGGTCGGCGGCGACGTAACCGCGGCCGTTCTTGGCGCGCATTTCGATCTGGAGCTTGCCGCCTTCGCTGACGGTGGCGATGTACACGCTCTTGTCGAGCACGGCGAAGTCGGCGTCTTCCTCTATGTTTGCAGAGGTGACCGTGCCGGGCTGCTCGACGTTGAGATAAATCGTTTTGGGCAGATCGGTGTTCAGCTTAATGGGCACCTGCTTGAGGTTGAGGATAATGTCCGTGGCATCCTCGACGACGCCGGGGATCGAAGAGAATTCGTGAAGCACGCCTTCGATCTTCACGGCAGTGACAGCCGCGCCCTCGATGGAACTGAGCAGCGCACGGCGCAGAGCGTTACCGACGGTGGTGCCCCACCCGCGCTCAAACGGCTGCGCGGAGAAACGCCCGTACTTTTCGGTCAGCGACTCGAGATCCGACGCGAGGTGCTTCGGCTTTTGAAAACCTTTCCACATCTTGTTCCTTCTTTCTGCGGCCAACGGATCGGCCGCCGAACTGCAATTCCCTTGAGAAAGTGCCCGCTTCAGAAAGCGGGCGCTACAAACCTATTTCGAGTACAGCTCGACGATGAGCTGCTCGTTGATCGGCGGCGTCTGCACGTCTTCGCGCTTCGGCAGAGCGACGACCTTGGCCTTGAACTGTTCGCGCTGCTGTTCGAGCCAGGGCACAGCGTTCTGGCTCTGGGCCACGTTGCGCGCTTCGAGCACCATGGCGTTCTGGTGCATCTTTTCCTTGATGGCGATTTCCTCTCCGACGATGACCAGGTAGGAAGGGATGTTCACCTTCCGCCCGTTCACGCGCACGTGGCCGTGCAGCACGAGCTGCCGCGCCTGCGAACGCGAGGACGCCAGGCCCGCGCGCCAAACGACGTTGTCCAGGCGGCGTTCGAGCGTGATGATGAGGTTTTCGCCCGATGGGCCCTTCATGCGGACGGCTTTTTCGAAATAATTGCGGAACTGGCGCTCGAGCAGGCCGTAGGTACGCTTCACTTTCTGCTTTTCGCGCAACTGCAGGCCGTAACCCGCGACCTTGGGGCGCCGCGATTGGCCGTGCTGCCCCGGAACGAAGTTGCGCTTTTCAATGGCGCACTTCTCGGTAAAGCAGCGCAGGCCCTTTAAAAACAGCTTCTGCCCTTCCCTGCGGCACAGGCGGCAGACTGCATCTCGGTGTCTTGCCAACTTCTATTCTCCCTTCACAAACCGTTCTTAGTTTTTAGCTCTAGGTTCTAAGTCAAAATTCTTTTTCGCGCTCCGTGATACTTGTCCTCGTTTGTTGCTACTGTTCTTCCTGTTGCCAAACCCTCTTGAATTTACTTACGACTTAAAACTAAAAACTTACGACTCGCGTCACACGCGGCGGCGCTTCGGCGGACGGCAGCCGTTGTGCGGAATGGGCGTGACGTCGCGAATCAGCACGATGTGCAACCCCGCGACGGAAAGAGCACGGACGGCGGACTCGCGGCCGGAACCCGGGCCCTTCACGCGGACTTCCACGCTCTTCATGCCGTACTGGTCGCGCGCGACGCCCGCAGCCGCCAGCGAAGCCTGCTGCGCGGCATACGGCGTGCCCTTGCGCGAACCCTTGAAGCCGATGGCGCCTGCCGAAGACCAGCACATGGTACGGCCGTCGGGGTCGGTGATGGTGATCTGCGTGTTGTTGAACGACGCAGCCACGTACACGACACCGTGCGGCACCACGCGGCGCTCGCGCTTCTTCTTGAATTCTTTCTTGCGCTTTGCGGCGACCGGTTTTCCCGGTGTTGCGCCTTCCTGCGTTGTTGCCGCGCTTTTTGGTTCTTTTGCCACGATATCACTCCGTTTCGTTCTAAGCCGAAATCTAAAAACATTGCCAAGCTGGAGCGCAGCATGCTGCGCCCCTACAAATTGCCTCAACCCTTCTTGCCGACGGTCTTCTTCTTGGCTGCGACCGCGCCGCGACGCGGCCCCTTGCGGGTGCGCGCGTTGGTGTGCGTGCGCTGGCCGCGAACCGGCAAGTTGCGGCGGTGACGAATCCCGCGATACGCCTGGATTTCAATCAGGCGGCGGATATTCATCTGAATCTCCTTGCGGAGATCGCCTTCGACGCGGCCTTCCTGTTCGATGGCCTGGCGGATATGGTTTACTTCATCTTCCGTCAGGTCGCGAATCTTTTTCGTGTGATCCACGCCGGCTTTGGCGGCGAGTTTTTTCGCTCGCTCCTGCCCGATTCCGTAGATCGACGTCAATCCAATCCAGAGGCGCTTCTGGACGGGAAGATCTACACCTGCGATGCGTGCCATAATTTCTCCAAGTTCTCAGTTCTAAGTTGCAAGTTCTTAGTTCAGAATTTTCAGCGGCGGTCTTGGAATCGACCTTTCCAGCATGGCCTTCCTTTTCCGAACTTAGGACTTACAACTTATTACTTTATGACTGCTCTTATCCCTGGCGCTGCTTGTGCTTGGGGTTGACGCAAATCACTCGCACCACGCCGCGCCGGTGGATCACCTTGCATTTGTCACAAATCTTTTTCACTGATGCCCGAACTTTCATGTGCTCCTCAATCCTTGCCAAATTACCCAATCTTTGGGCGCAGCATGCTGCGCCTACAAAGCCTTCCCTACATCGCAAGCCACCGCTACTTATAGCGATAGACAATGCGGCCGCGTGTCAGGTCGTACGGCGAGAGCTCGACCGCCACTTTGTCTCCCGCGAGAATACGAATAAAATTCTTGCGCATTTTGCCGGAAACGTGCGCCAGAACCTGGTGCTTGTTCTCCAGCTCAACCCGGAACATGGCGTTCGGCAACGGCTCGATGACCGTGTCCATGACTTCAATGGCGTCCTCTTTGGGATTTCCCGAGTCGCCCTTGTCGCCCTTTTTTTTGTCGTCGAACTCCTTCGCCATATTCTCCCGTTCTCTTTGGAGTTGTTAGTTATAAGTTCCTGGTTCTAAGTATGGAAAAGAGCCGGTTTAGGGTCCTACCTGCCCGTTCTTACTCAAAACTGAAAACTTACAACTCCTTTCACCACGCCGGGCCGCT
>QHYL01000089.1 GCA_003224105.1 Acidobacteriota bacterium
GGGCACCAGTGCCAATCGGCGCGATTCGCAGGCTTCGGCGGAATCAAAAATGGCGAACTTCTCGCAGCGGCGGAAGCTGCCGGATTTGACGTATTGTTGACGGTGGATCGAGGTTTTCAATACGAGCAAAATCTGAGTGGAAGGGAAATCGCGGTCGTCATTTTCTGCACTAAATCAATCGGCCTTAAAGACCTTTTGCCTCACTTGCCTTCTTGCCTCGCTGGCCTCAAATGCATTCGGCCGGGTCAAGTTCTCAGAGTCGGTACCTAGAATCCCTTCCTCTAGGATTGCGCGTGTTGTGGCGATTTTTCGTCCGACTCCGTCCAGCGTTCCGGCCGTAATGGCATCTGCGGTGAACTGAGCGAAGATTTGAATCTTTCCACAACCGGCGATACGCCACATCAAATTTCAGTTTGCGTTGAAGAACTTTGTCGGCGAATACTATGACGGGCACAACGTGGTCAATCTCCGTGAGCTCGCCGTGGTTCACTAGCAACTTTGGACGGGACTTCGGACAACAGAGTGGACAAATGCGCTTTTGCTTCTTTATCAGCCGGGGCCGTTCCTTTGCGAGCCGGAATCCTTGCGGTCGCAACCTGTTCTTACGCCAATTCTTAAGCAGATGAACAATCATGTTCTCGTCGCAATCAATCATCATTGCAAACCCCCAAGCGGCGCGACACTTTATGGGAAGAGACTACTACCCCTTTGCTGCTCAGTTTTGTCTATAACACCTTCACCCCATCGACCAGCGCTTTGCGGTCTGAGCAGACTCGAAGGGCGCGGCCGCGCTACAATCGAGGCGCATTACAGCGAGGTGCGGCTTGAGCCATACCGTGAAACTGACGGCCATGGTCAAGGCAGCGGGTTGAGCGGCGAAGCTGAGTCCCAGTTTGCTGGACTCCGTTTTGCGCGGCTTGCCGCGAGCCAATGATCCGAACGTGCTCGTTGGATTCGAAACCAACGACGACGCCGGGGTGTACAAACTCGGCCCGGAGATGGCGCTGGTACAGACGGTGGATTTCTTCACGCCGATCGTGGACGATCCACACACGTTCGGGCAAATCGCCGCGGCGAATTCCTTGAGCGACGTTTATGCCATGGGCGGAAAGCCGATTTCGGCGCTGTCCATCGTGGGCTTTCCGGACAAAGGCGAGCCGGAAATTCTCAAGCAGATTCTGCGCGGCGGGCTTTCGAAAATGGCCGAAGCGAAATGCAGTGTCATCGGCGGGCATTCGATTCGCAACGACGACATTCAATTCGGGTATGCGGTTACGGGATTGATTCATCCGCAGCGCGTTTGGCGAAATGTGGGCGCGCAAACGGGGGATGTTTTGCTGCTGACGAAGGCTCTCGGCACGGGCGTGCTCTCGACGGCGTTGAAGAAAGATGCCGCCGCGCCGGAGGATCTGCAAGCGGCGATTACTTCGATGTCCGAATTGAATCGCGCCGCTTCAGAAGCGCTGCAAGAATTTCAGGAGAAGGCGCGATTGCCGCAGCCAGTGCATGCGGTCACGGACATTACCGGATTCGGCTTGCTGGGACATGCTCGCGAAATGGCGCTTGGGAACGAGGCACAAAAGATCGAGGCGGTGTCGCTGCAGATTGATCACACGGCGATCCGTTATTTGCCTGGAGCGGAGCAAGCGGCGCGCGAAGGATTTCTACCGGGCGGGCTGAAAAACAACCGCGAATTTCTTGGCGATTGCGTGGGTTTTGCGGAGACCGTGCCGCAGGAATTTCGTGATTTGCTCCTGGATCCGCAAACGTCGGGCGGATTGCTGGTGGCCGTCGCGGCGGAATTTGGCAACGATGCGCTCGCGGCGCTGGATAAACACGGCGTTGCCGCGCGTCGCATCGGCGTAGTGATTCCCAAAAGCAAGCCGCTGATTTCCGTGCGGTGATGCAGCATCCCGAAGCCAGGAGCAGGTCCGCGGTGGAGGAAAAAGCACGGGTCTAAAGACCCGCCACTACGCATGGACACCATCACGCACGGCATTGCGGGGGCGCTTATCGCGAAGGCGATTTTTCGCGGCGAGGATATGTTTGGCTCGCGCCCCGGCAAGGTCGCGGCAAAAGAAAAGCACGGAACTGAAGACCCAACACAAAGAGAAAAGCACGGAACTAAAGACCCAACACAAAGAGAAAAGCGCGGGTCTAAAGACCCGCCACTACAGCGGAGCATGCGCGGGCGTGTCGTTACGTGGTCGCTGATGCTGGGGGCGATTTTTCCGGACTCCGATGTTTTGCGCGACATGTTTTCGCATGACAAATTGCTTATCGTTACGTGGCATCGCAGCATCACGCATTCGTTGATTCTGCTTCCGCTGTGGTCGCTGCTGCTGGCGTGGGTCACACACGCGTTCTGTAAATGGCGGAAGTGGGAAGCGCCGTCGTTCACGGCTTTGAGCGGCATCTATGCGGTTGGCATTCTTAGCCACATTCTGCTCGACCTGGTCACCACGTTCGGCACGATGATCTGGTCGCCGCTCGAATGGTCGCGCCCGGCGTGGGACATGATCTTCATCGTGGATTTCACGCTGAGCGGCATTTTGCTGGCGCCGCAGTTGCTCGCGTGGATTTATTCGCAGCCTGAAAAAATGTGGACTCGTGCGCTTCGCACGTGGCTCGTTTTTTTGCTGATGCCCTTGATTATTTCGCGCATCGCGGAAGGCGCCGGCGCGCCGGTTTCAGGGCGAACGGTGTTGGGCGCGATGATGGTGATCACGGCGATTTTTCTGTTTCCCGCGCTTCGCGGCTGGGGATTGCAGATGAAGTACAGCGCGTGGAATCAGGCCGGTTTTGCGGCGACGCTGGTGTACGTCGCGCTAACGTTCTTCGCGCATCGCGCCGCGCTGGCGCGCATCGAGAAGTTCGCCGCGCTCGATCATTTGCAAGCGGAATCCATCGGCGCGCTGCCGCTTCCGCCTTCGCTGTGGCATTGGGATGGCTTGGTGAGGACGCAGAGGGGCGTCTACGAACTGCGAATGGACCTCACCGAGCAAAGCGCCAACGGTGGCGACGTATTGGCTGAGGAGCATCGCTACTTTCCCGACGCTCCGCCAAATTCCTACATCGAAGCAGCCCGACGCTTGCCGGAAGTGCAAAAAGTGTTGTGGTTCGCGCGCTTTCCGGTGACGCGCTTTCATAAGGAAGGAGGAGAGTCCGTCGTGGAGTTCTCCGACCTGCGGTTTGCGCGCATGGTGAGCAGCCGTCCGTCGGCTTTTACCTATCGCGTCCGCTTTGGCGCGGATGGAAACGTGGTCTCGCAAGGCTGGGCCGCGCAGTAGCGCAGACTTCAGGCGGTTCCCGAAGGGGCAAACCTGCATATAAAAAGCGGACAGTCTCGGAAGGTCTTTCCTCCAAGAGATGCGGGCAAGGCGAAGGTGGCGCAGCCGTTCTACCCGAGTTTTGTGGCACGGATTAGAGTTTGTGCTACTCCTTGGTGGGTTGCGACTCGGCGGGGTGGATGACCACTTGGCGGTCCTCGCCCATGCCGACACTTTCCGTGCGCACGCCGGGAATGTCCTTTACCGCGAGATGCACGATGCGGCGTTCGCGCGAAGACATGGGATTCAGCCGGAACGGCTGCTTGGTTTGCTGAACGCGCTCGGCTGCCACACGCGCGGTCACCTTTAATTCCTCGAAACGCAGCGCGCGGTACCCGCCGCAGTCAATGTGAATTTTCTCGTGATACGCCGGCTCGAGCCGCAGCGCCTTGAAGGCGAGGTGTTCAAAGGCTTTCAGAACATCGGCGCTTCGCTCGAGCAGAATTTCCTTGTCGCGTCCGTCGAGATCGGCGAGCACTTCGGCCGCGCCCTCAGCCGCAGAACCGTCCTCCGGAACCGCGCGTACGTTCACTTTCAATTCGAGCCCAGACACGCGCAGGATGTCGTCGAGGAAATTCCGCAAGGCTTCAGCGGTGGCCAGGCGGTCCAGCTTTCCTTCTCGAATAAGTTCAGGAGGCATTTTAGGGATGAGCCAAATCCTCAAGGACAAGATTCTCAGGCGTACCGCTTGCGTGCGTTAAGCAGGGCCTGAGCTACAGCATTGGAACGACACTTCGAGAACCTTTTCTGCTGCGTGCTACGACTTCTTTCCGTTCTTCCCGCGCGCGGGCTTGCCCGGAGCAGGCAGCGGATGGCTCCGGTTCAAATACCACTGCTGGCCGATTCCCACCACGCTGCTGGTGAGAATATACACCGCCAAGCCGCTCGGATAGGGAATAACCATAAACAGCGCAGCCATGCCGAGGGGCATGACTTTCATCATAGCTTGCTGTTGCGGGTCCGTAGCGGCGGGCGTGGGCGTCATCTTGGACACCAAATACATCGAAAGGCCCATCAGCAGCGGCAAAATATAATAAGGATCCTTTGCCGACAAATCCGTAATCCAGCCGAACCATGGGGCGTGGCGGAGCTCAATGGTTCCTTGCAAAGCGCGGTACAGCCCATACCAAATCGGAAGTTGCAGCAGTTGTGGTATGCAGCCGCCCACAGGGTTGATGCCCTCGCGGCTGTAAATGGCCATCACTTCCTTGTTCATCTCCGCTTTGCGCGGATCATTTAACTTGTATTTCTTGTAGCGCTCCTGGATGGCTTTGATTTCCGGGGCCACGCGCTGCATTTTCAGCGTGGTCTTATAGCCGGTGATGCGCAGGGGAAAAAGCAACATGTTCAAGATGAGCGTGAGGACGACGATGGCCCATCCCCAGTTGGGAATGTAGCTGTGCAGCCACTTCAACCCGTGGAACAGCGGATCCGCAATAAATTCGAGCCAGCCAAAATTCACCAGCGCGTGCAGCGGCGGGTTCAATTTTTTTAGGTCGTCGTAATCCTTAGGGCCAACGTAAGCACGCAGCGCCAGTGGAGTGGCCGGCGAAGAAACAGCCACGTCCGGCACGGGCTCGGGAGTTTCTTTGTCGTCCACCTTAACGTTGTGC
>QHYL01000090.1 GCA_003224105.1 Acidobacteriota bacterium
CGAAATTGGCGCCGTCCTGAATCTGGACGCCTGGTTCGAGCTGCGCGAGATCAAGAAAGTTTCTCCCGTTGACCGGAAGGTTTTCAATTTGCTGAGCAGAGAGTATTCCCTGCACCGTCGCCTGTTCCGTGTTCACGGAAATCGCGGAGCTCTCCACCGTCACCACAGTGTTCTCTGAGCCCAGCTCAAGCGTAATGTTTGCAGATGTGATTATGCCGACGGCCACCTCAACGGTCTGTTCTACGGTCTTGAATCCTTGCGCTGCCACGCGAACCACATACCGCCCGGGGGGCAGTGGACCCGAATTATACGTTCCGGCAGAGGTCGCTTCGGATTCCAGCTTTTGTCCCGTGTCCTTGTTCGTGATCGTAATCCTGGCAGAAGTCACTACTGCTCCTTTCGGATCCACTATCGTTCCCTGAACGCTCCCAGTTGAGATTGTGGCTTGGGCGCCCGCTTGTGGCGGTGCCGCAAGCATTGCAGCCACGAAAAGGGCCACAACGATCATCAGCGCGAAAAGAGGGATGCTGCTGCGCATGTGACGCATTTATGCCTCCATTTCACCACCCGAGATTCTTTAGGATTTCATCGGATACTACCAAACGGCCCCTGAGCCCTAACCCAGCAGCTGTACTCAAGAGACTGGCGGCACTCGGCGCCCAGGCGTCTTGCCCTTAGCCAGGTCCTCGAGTGCAGCTTATGGTGCGGTAGATAGTGCAAGAAACCAGCCAATGTCAAGCTGAAATAAACCTAAATCAATCTTTGGATTAGACGGGGGTTGTGCAAGCGTGATGTTGTCGGCATCCTGATATCGGGATTTCCCTACGCAATTATGTAGCGTTTGGAAATCGGGCGAGAATTGCTATGGTGGTAGCGTGCTCTAGCCTTGGTGGCGGATGCGCTCGGCTAGTGAGCGAGCGCGCTGGCGCGCAATATCAACGAACTTCGGATCACCCGCAATTTGTTCGAGCATGGGCAGCAGGCGCTTCGGCTCAGGAAGCAAGCTGCGGTTTAGATCCGATTCGAATTGCAGCAAAGCATCGTTGACACCCAGCCGGTCGTACTTCATGCGCCGGGAAATCAGGTCCGCATTTTCCTGCTGGCGCGCCAGGCCCTCAAAAATTTGCAAGAGCTGCGATGCTACCGGGTTCATCGTGTAATTGAATTTCGCTTCATGGACTTCCCCACCGCAATCCCAGTGAAATGTTTTTTCGCCAAGATAGGCGATCTTGCGGTGGACATCGAGGTCCTGTCCTTGGAAATGTTTCAGTTCGGCAGCGAGACCAAACATTTTTGTGCGTAACGCTGCGCCGACCTGGAACGGCGAAGCGCCCGCGTCTTCGTCCAGTTGGCGAATTTCGTACCCGGCAACGTCCGAATCCTCCCGCACGCTGATTTCGATAACCTCCGGGGAACTGCCTTTGAAAACGCGGCGGAAGGTCAGTTTGGCAGCACAGGGCGGGGGAACCGGAAGCACGGAGCAGGCCATCAGGCAAGCCACTGCACTCACCAGAAACAATCGTAAGAAAAAAGTTCTCTTCATCTCGTCTGCTATTCGCTCACGCCGTTAAGATGCGCGGCGGCCCGCTGCGCGTTGCGCGGTTCATTCGAACGGCGCCCGCCGCATTTCCCGAATTCCCCACTGTTGGAAGGAATCCTGGTCTCGCAAGCGCTCTTTCCGCCGGCAACCCGAACCGCCTCCGGGCCTGCTCCATTTGCAAATGACACAACGCGACGGCCAAGGCGTCAGCCGCGTCCGGAGGCTCGGGAGTGGCGCTCATCGAAAGGATGGCACGCACCATAATTTGCATTTGCTTCTTGTCCGCATGCCCATGGCCGGCGATGGTGGCTTTCACTTCGCGCGGCGCATAACTGTGAACTTCCACTCCATGCTGCGCCGCTGCCAATAAGACCACGCCGCGAACTTCCGCCAGCCGCAGCGCCGTTCTTACGTTGAGCGCGGAAAAAATGCCCTCCACCGCCATCACATCGGGAGCAAATTCCTGAATGAGTCCGCAGAGCAAAGCGTGCACTTCCTGCAGCGCCGCGCCCTCGCCTTCCTTCTGTTTTTTCGCCGTGACTTTCAGCGCTCCGTAATGCAGCATCCGGCACTGCCGCCCGTCGCTTTCCACGATTCCGTAGCCGGTTGGTCCCGCGGCGGCCGGGTCTACTCCCAGTACGCGCATCCAGCCTTTCGTTAATCCCGTTTCGCGCGAAGTGCTGGCCGCGTTCATGGCTGCAATTTTACGGCGAACGCCTTTCCCTCGCCACCTCTTTGTACACTGAAACAAAGCGAGCGCCCTCTGCTCTGCACACCAGGTAACTCTGAGCGCATCTGGAATATCGAACCTCGATGATAATGTCCCCTTTTGTCCTCGATAGAAATGTCCCCCTAAATAGGACCTCCGAGAGGAGGTCAGATTGAGGCGGACGGGGATGAGCAAGAAGGAATTGGGCAGGGTGGGGGTACTGGCGCGGGTGAAGAGCGAGGAGCTGGGGGTGGTGGATGCGGCCCAACTCCTGCGCGTGAGTTACCGGCAGGCGAAGCGGTTGTGGAAGCGCTATCGCGAGGAAGGGGCAGCGAGTCTGAAGCACCGCAGCGCGGGGCGAGCATCGAATCGCGCTCACGACAAGAAGTTTCGGAAGAAAGTGCTGCGGCTGGTGCGGGAGAAGTACGGCGGAGCGGTGGGCGAGCGCTTCGGGCCCCCGCGGGCGGCGGAACGGGACCGCATTTTCCGGCTGGAGAGCGAACGGACGGGCAGCGAGGATTGGGTGGTGCGCTACGACAATCGATTTTTCCAACTGCAACCGCAAAGCCGTTACTACGCGCCAGCGCAGAGCAAAGTGTTGGTGTGCGAAGGGCGGCACGGCACGCTGGCCATCGAGTACCGCGGACGCCCGCTGCGCTGGCAAGAGATCCCGGCGCCTGCCCGGCCCAGTGCTCTCGATGCGGAGCCGAAGCGCGTTGCGGTTTCGATGGCCAAACGGAAGTGGGTACCCCCAGTCCGTCATCCGTGGCGCGAGGCCGCTCGCCGGGCGATGCAAAAGCGAGCGTCGAAGGCGGTCGCCACGCGACCATCGCTGGCCTTGCCCTCCGCTTCGCCCTAAGCGCTCCGCCCTGCGGGCTCCGCAGGGCTGCGCTCCGGGCAAGGCCAACAACCAACTAATACCAAAAAACCAAAAACTAATGCGAAATCAAAAAGGGGACACTTCTAACGAGTTAAGAATGGGGACATTTCTAAAGAGCTTTGACAACGTATTAAACTGGAATTGACAAACAGAAACTGCGAATGTTATTACCAAGGGCGAGCATGCAAGCGCTTGCAGGTACACGCTTGAACAGCCCTGGATTCTCGGCGGAGCGCGCATCAGGATTTAGCCAAGCCACGACAACTGAGCATCTCCGGGGATGATTCTTGGGCATCCGTGCAAGTCCGCCGCTCTGCCGGGAGGTTGGTATGACAAAACGATCTGAGATTTCACGCCGTCGCTTCGTGAGCTCGGCCATTTCTGCAGCAACGGTAGCTTCGCTACCACTGGGAAGTCTACCGCTATCCCCTGAAGGCAAAGCGGCCTCACCTTCCGCTGCTGGAGGTTCCTCCCCAAGTTCCGATTGGAAAAATCAAGGCCTGCTGAATCTGGCCAAGTCTTCTCATGCCAAGCTGCGAAACGTGCCTGTGCACGCGGTCAACATCACTTCCGGATTTTGGGCCGCGCGACGCCAGACCAACGTGGAGAAAAGCATTCCGTCGATGGAAAAACTACTCGAAGCGAACGGCCGCATGGATAACTTCCTGCGTCTGGCAGGCAAGAGCGACGCGCCGCAGCGCGGCCCGGTGTATTCGGATTCTGACGTTTACAAATGGACCGAGGCGGCAGGATTTGCGCTTCAATCGGGTGATCGTCCCGAGTTGCGCAGGCTCACAGACAAGATCATCAAAGAAGTTGTTGCGGCTCAGGAACCTAGCGGATACCTGAATACATACTATGTCGGCGACCGCGCAAAGGAGCGCATGACACCTGAAGTTCAACGGTGGGGCCACGAGTTGTACAACATCGGCCACATGGTTCAAGGCGCCATTGCTTACTACCGTGCGACGGGCGACCGCACTCTACTGGACGCCGGCATCCGCTTCGTCGACGGCTTCCTCCTCCCGAACTTCGGTCCTGGGCCCGACAAGAAACCGCTCTTCTCTGGCCATCCTGAGATTGAGCTCGCACTCATTGAACTATATCGGACGACTGGAGATAAACGTCACCTTGAACTGGCTGGCTATATTCTTCAAGGCGATGACCGGATCAAAGTTCCGCATCACGCGTACGTGTACCACTTCTGCGGTATCCCGTTCACTTCACGAACGCATCTTGAGGGACACGCCGTCCGCGCCATGTACGCCTGCTGCGGCGCGACGGACTACTATCTTGAAACTGGCGATTCAACGTACTGGGAGACTCTGAACATTCTCTGGGGAGACTTGGTCAGTCATCAGATGTACGTGACCGGCGGAGTTGGAGCGCGCAGCGACGGCGAAGCGTTCGGCGAGCCGTACGAACTGCCGAATTTCACCGCTTACGGAGAAAGCTGCGCCGCCATCGGCAACATGATGTGGAACTGGCGCATGCTCGCGGCAACCGGGGATGCAAAATACGCCGACGTCATTGAGCGCGCCCTGTACAACGGGATCAATTCGGGCATGTCCCTGGATGGAACGCTTTATTGTTACCGCAATCCGCTGGGTTTCGACCCTTCCAATGGCGACAAGATCCGCAATCCCTGGTACGACACGACGTGTTGCCCGCCGAACCTCGAGCGCACGTTTGCTTCGCTGCCGGGCTATTTCTACAGCACCAGCGCCGACGGACTTTATGTGCATCTTTACGACAATTCGCTGCTCGACTGGCATCTCGATAATGGCACCGGCCTGAAGTTGCAGCAGAAAACGAATTATCCGTGGAAAGACGCCGTGGACATCACTGTGACGCCGGAAAAGCCAGTGGAGTTCACGCTTTACTTGCGGATTCCCGGATGGTCGGACCACACGCAGGTGACGGTCAACGGGAGAGCGGTTTCGGGAGTCACGCCCGGCGAGTACCTTGCGCTCCGTCGGAGGTGGGAGCCGGGCGACTCTATCAGCGTGAAATTCGATCTGACAACCCGCACCATTCAAGCGAATCCGCGAGTCGTGGACGACTACGGCCGCGGCGCGGTGCAGCGCGGCCCGCTCGTCTACTGCCTCGAACAACTCGACCAGCCGGAGGGAGTTGCGCTCGCGGATGTCCGCCTTGATGTAAATCAAAAATCTTCATCGCCATTTCAGGAGGAGCTTCGCGATGACCTGCTGGGAGGTATCGTAGCTCTGAAATGCGCGGGGGCTGTTGACGACAAGTCCAGTTCGCGCGGCGGGCTATACTTCCGTTATAGGTCGGGAACTTCCGAAAAACGCGCGACCACACTTACGTTCATTCCTTACTATGCATGGGCCAACCGCGCCGCTACACCGATGCAGGTGTGGACGCCGGTTGTGAACGCGTGACGAGTGGTTCGGTGCGCGTGGATCATGATTCTGTGAGATTGGACCACACCGTTCCTTTCGACTCATTCCATAGTCTGTGTGCGTTTCAGATTCTATTTTTGTTGGTCATGTTGTTTCTTTTGAATGGCACATCGTGCCGGGCACAGCAAGCTCCTGACAGTGTGCAGATTCAAGTGCTCGCAGATCAACCCGATGGAGCCTTTCCGCCAATCTGGAACTATTTTGGCTACGATGAGCCGAACTATACCTACGCTCCCAACGGGGAGAGACTTCTTCACGAACTGGGAGCCTTAAGCCCCGAACCCGTTTACATTCGCACTCATAATCTGTTGACGTCCGGAGACGGCTCGGCGTCGCTCAAATGGGGCTCGACCAATGTTTACACGGAGGACGCCGCTGGGAATCCCATTTACGATTGGACAATTCTGGACCGCATTTTTGACACTTTTCAAGTGGCGGGCCTTAAGCCTCTCGTGGAAATCGGCTTCATGCCCAAAGCACTTTCCACTCACCCCGATCCTTACCGGCACAATTTTCCGCAAGGTTCCATCTACACGGGCTGGGCGTATCCGCCGAAGGACTATCAGAAGTGGTCGGACCTCGTCTTTCAATTCGTCCATCACCTCCGCACACGTTACGGCGATGCCGAAGTCAAAACGTGGCTTTGGGAGGTTTGGAACGAACCGGACATCGACTATTGGAAGGGAACTCCGGGAGAGTTTTTCAAGCTCTACGACTTCAGCGTCGACGCCGTTTTACGTGCGTTGCCCGAAGCTCGCATTGGCGGGCCCGATTCAACCGGCCCCGCTTACCCGAAAGCCGCGGAATTTCTTCACGCGTTTCTTGAGCATTGTGCTCACCAAAAGAATTTCGCCACCGGAAAGATTGGCACTCCTCTGGATTTCATCAGCTTTCACCCAAAGGGTTCACCAAAGTGGTTGGGCGATCATGTGCAGATGGGGATCTCCCGCCAGCTTGCCTCGATCCAAGCGGGATTCAAACTCGTTTCGTCCTTCAACGAGTGGCGCAATACTCCGATTATTCTCGGCGAATCGGATCCCGAAGGCTGCGCGGCTTGCTCGGCCCGAAACAATCCGCAAAATTCGTATCGCAACGGGCCTCTCTACGCGGTCTATGAGGCCGAAACTCTCTTCCACACACTTGCGCTCGCGCGCATCGAACACGCCAATCTTCTTGGTTCCTTAACCTGGGCGTTCGAATTCGAAGAGCAGCCTTATTTTGAGGGCTTTCGCGCACTCGCCACAAACGGGCTGGACAAACCTGTTCTCAACGCATTTCGAATGTTTGGCTTGCTGGGCCGCGAACGTGTGCAGGTTACGTCGTCGGCTGCGCTATCCACCGAGGAGGTGGTTCGCGACGGTGTGCGTGCTCATCCCGAAATCAATGCGATCGCCGCCCGCACAGATCATGAAATGCAAATCCTGCTTTGGAATTACCACGACGATGACTTTCCTGCCGCCCCCTTTCCCATCGAGTTGACCGTCACCGGCTTGCCCTCTGCGTCAACTCGCGGATTGCTTGAGAATTTCCGCATCGATTCCGGCCACAGTAATTCCTTCGCCGCGTGGAGCCAGATGGGCTCGCCCCAAACGCCATCCGCCGAGCAGTACGAAAAACTGCAGGCCGCTGGACAGCTCCAGCTTGTCAATTCACCGGCATGGATCCTCATCGAAAAGGGCGCCGCGCGCCTAAGTTTCAGCCTTCCGAGGCCGGCGGTTTCGCTTGTGCGTTTGCGTTGGCAATGAATCGCAAGGCAAGCGCTTGCAATGTGACGGGGCCTGTGTATCATCCAACCGCAATATCGGCTGTATTGTATCGCTAGGAGACCACGCGCTGCCGATGATAGCTTGCAGAAACTCTGCGCTACATGGCCTCGCATGGGGAGCGGATCAAAAGGGCAGCGAAATGAGCCATATCCCGCGCACTGCACGATCGAGGTTTCTAGTGGTGTTGCTGGTCGTTCTTCTGTTTGGGTCAGTAACCCTCTGGGCGGTGCTGGCGCGCCAGCGCCAGAAGGAACCCGCGACGCCGGGTCCCATGCTGGAGCAGGGATATCTGGATCTCGACACGCCCGCGTTTTCCTTGCGCTTAGTGCGTTCTTCCCAAACGGTTGCCGCTCTGAAGCCCAAGGGCGCAGGAGATTTCGATTTTACTCCCGGAGACCTGTTAGTTGAGCGATCCAGGGACGGCTATTACCATCTGGGGGACGTTGACCTGCGCTTGCGGTCTGCCACTTCCGGCGCTTGGAAGAGTTACTCCACGGCGCTCGCTCGCAAACCCGTGGCGGCCTTGCCTTCAATGTCGCCTACTCTGGCGGCAGCGGACCTTGCACCCACGTTACCGTCGGACATCCCTTTGCAGATCACAAGGACGTGGACACTTGAGGACGGCAAGCTCACTCTGCGGTTCATTTTAAAAAACAAAACAGCAGAAAGCGTGCAGATCGGGGCTCTGGGAATCCCGATGATCTTCAACAATGTTTTAAACGATCGCTCTCTCGACCAAGCTCACGCAATTTGCTCGTTTTACGATCCTTACATCGGCGAGGATGCGGGGTATCTGCAAGTGACACGACTGAGTGGACAAGGACCTGCGTTGTTGGTTTTGCCAGAAGGGAAGACTCCTTTCGAGGCTTACAATCCCATACTCGGTGCGCGCCGTTCGACCGGCGCTTCCATCTTCGGAGATCTCACCCCTCGCGGAATCACTTTCGAAGGCTTCTACGATTGGATGGTGCACAGCGTCGCGTACGCAGAAAACGAATGGAAGCAGGCGAAACCATGGAATCCACCAACGCAGGGCACTTTAGCCCCCGGCGAATCGAAGACGTACGGCGTAACCTTTGCGCTGGCGGACTCGATTCGCCACATCGAGAAGACCCTCCATGAAAATCATCGGCCAGTCGCAGTTGGCATTCCGGGTTATGTTCTGCCGATGGACACTGAAGGGGAGCTTTTCTTGAACTATCCTGAGCCAGTGAGGTTCACGATCGTGGAGCCGGCCGGGACGATGACGATCAAAGAAGAAACGGGTGCGGCCCTGGGTTGGAAAAAATACTCGCTACAGGGAAAAGCCTGGGGGCGCGCACGGCTTACAGTTACCTACAAAGACGGTTTGGTCCAGACTATTCATTATTTTGTGTCTAAGCCTGAAGGGCGGGCGATGGCAGATCTGGGCCATTTTCTCGCAACCAAGCAATGGTTTGTCGATCCCCAGGATCCGTTTCACCGCAGCCCTTCCTTCATGACCTACGACCGCGAGGAGAACAAGATCGTCATGCA
>QHYL01000091.1 GCA_003224105.1 Acidobacteriota bacterium
CCCCAAACTGGACGTTTATTTGAACTACGGCGTCGAGTATGCCTCCCGCGCTTGGTATAACACTTCCGGAGCGGCGACTAGCAGCGTTGTATACGGCTCCCCCTTCTTCAATAACTCGGGCTGCAACACCGAAGTGCCGCCTGGGAACCAGAACACGCCTGGGGCCCCGTCGGCCGCCAGTTGCACTGGCGACCTTCGCAACGTGCAGGAAGGAACCATCGGCTTCTGGCACAAGGTTTACCAGGGGCCAAAGGGCGGTTTTCGCTGGGGCCTTCAGTATTCTTACCTCGTGAAGAACACTTGGAGCGGCAACAACAACACTCCGGGAACGGTTGGTCTCCAACCCAAAGCGATTGACAACATGGTGTTCACTTCTTTCCGCTACTACCTGCCATAGTCCCTTGGACTAAAGCCAGGCCATTGCGGCCCGTCCCTCCCCTACGCGACTACGCACACATTCAGGACGGGCAAACAAAGGGCGGCTCCTCACCGAGCCGCTTTTTTGTTTTGGATATCGGAGTTCACGTATTAAGGAGGCCAAGCAATTCAATCTTTTCGCGAAGTGCGTCAAGTGTGCATGGCTTCTGGATGTATTCGTTGGCGCCCGCCTCCATCGCGGTGCCAAGATACTCATGCTCAGAGTTTGTCGTCACCATAATTACAGGCAGGGGATCATAGACGTGCATCTCGCGGACTGCACGGATAAAATCAATTCCACTCATCACCGGCATATTCCAGTCGACCAGCACAAGGTCAGGCGGCGACATGGTCTTTAGACGCTCCAGGGCCTCACGGCCATCGGCTGCCTCAACGACCTCGATGTTCATCGTTTTCAGATATTGGCACAAGATTTTTCGAATGGTACTCGAATCCTCTACCACAAGAGCGTTCATGGAAACCTCGCTTCCGGTCAAGAGCCGTCGCTATTCAAGACTGTCGAGTGACTTTGGCATCCAAGCGCACAAGGTCGCGAATTCAAGAAGGACTACACAGCCTTTTGGAGCTGGGTAAGCGTATTGATCAGAGGTGTGTAGTCGGCATTTCCTTCTTGGCCAGTTGAAGAGATTTGGCCAAGCATTTCCCGGATTGCATCCACAAGCGACAGCAAGGCGCTAATGGTTTCCGGGGTGACGGCCAAAGCTCCATCGCGGAAGCGAGCGAGCAGACTCTCTCCGGTGTGCGCAAGCGTGCAGAGCTTTTTGAGACCAAGGAAGCTGGTTGCTCCTTTAATTGTGTGCAAGGCGCGAAAAGCTTCGATCAACAACTCCCGGGAGCTGGGATTCCGCTCCAGGTCAATCAGAGAGTGCTCGAGTTGGTCTGCCTTTTCATTGCCTTCCCCGACAAACTCCATGACAATCGCGCTCATATCACTCATTAAGTCGTTCCTCTCAGTAACGTTGCATTATCACTTCCGGCGTCGGCGGTAGTTTCAGGCTCAACTCATTGTGCAGCAGCAGTGTTCCCGCGTTGCGACCGAGCGAGCACTGACCTCACGCGAGCGGCCAGGCGGCGCGGTTCAACAGGTTTCAGGATGTAGTCATCGACGCCAGCTTCAAGGGCGCGTGCCTCCTTCTCGACATTGTCCTCCGACGTCAACATTAGGACCGCAATCCCGCGCGTCGTAGCTTCAGCCCGAAGCGCTTTGACCATATCCATGCCATCCATCCCTGGCATGTTGTAATCCGTTACGATTACCTGCGGCTGGTCGCGTCTTGCAGCCTCCAATCCAGAGTTACCATCCTTGGCCACTGCAACGTCGAAGCCTTCGAGCTCGAGAAAATACTTCACCACCGAAGCGATCGTGCTGCTGTCTTCCACAACGAGCACGCGATCTTTCCCTTGGGAATCTTTGGGCTTGCCAATTTCGCCTGCGGCTAGTGGAGATCCATCACCTGACTCAAGTCCGGTCTCCTCGCCAGGGTTAACAGGCTGAACGTGGGGCGCCGATTTTTCGTCTTGCGGCTCATTCGGGGCGATGCGCTTATAAGGAGCCCGTAAATCGGAAGACTCCGGTTTGGTGGCCGCTTCTGTGTGAGCGGCTGCGTCATCGGCGGCCACGACGCGAACAACGTCTTCCAACGTGGCTAAACCTTGAGCCGCCTTGAGGATTCCGTCTTCGAGCAGAGTGCGCATGCCCGCGATGCGCGCGGCCTTGCGAATCGCATGCTCCGGTGCTCTGCGTGAGATCAACTCGCGTATTTCATCATTCACGATAAGCAGTTCGTGAATCGCTATGCGCCCCTTGCACCCCGACTGTCGACAAACCCCACAGCCGCGGCCCGCCATCCACTTGGCCTCAGCCGGTAAACGCGCAACTCCGCCGGCCTTTTCAATTGCTTCTGCGCTGGGCCGTTGCGAGACAGCGCAGGAAGGGCAAGGGCAACGCACCAATCGCTGAGCGAGAATGCCAATCACTGCCGATGAGATCAAGAAGGGTTCAATCCCGAGGTCCAATAATCGGGTAATCGTTCCAGGGGCGTCGTTGGTGTGCAGCGTACTCAAGAGCAAATGACCCGTTTGAGCCGACTCCAAAGCAATATCCGCCGTCTCGTGATCACGGATTTCACCCACCAAAATGATGTTAGGATCCTGCCGCAAGATGGACCGCAGGCCGCTCGCAAATGTGACGCCCGCCTTGGTATTGATTTGAACCTGATTTACGCCATCGAGTTGATACTCAATGGGGTCCTCAACCGTGATGATGTTCTTAGTGGGCGACTTCACCCAATTCAGGGCGGTGTAAAGAGTAGAGCTTTTGCCGCTACCGGTTGGTCCGGTGACCAGGATCATTCCTTGCGCCCGGGACAACATGGATTCAAATGCGCGCCGATTCTCTGGAGTCAGCCCTAGTTGCTCCATAGTAGTCTGCGCGCGTTTGCTATCGAGAAGCCGGATGACCACCTTTTCGCCAAATTGCGTAGGGAGGGTTGAAACCCGCAAGTCAATGCGCTTCCCCTCATACCTTAAACGGCTGCGGCCGTCCTGAGGGCGGCGGCGATCGGCAATATCCATCCCGGAAATGATCTTTATCCGGGAAATGGTGTGATCCATTTGATTCTTCTGAACCTTGATGACGTCGCGCAGCAGCCCGTCCACCCTATACCGCACTTGTAGGAAACCCTCCTTGGGTTCCAGGTGGATGTCACTGGCGCCGCTTGCCGCTGCGCCGCTCAAGATCGTGTTTACAAGCCGGATTACCGGACCCAACTTCGTGTCTTTTGCCAACTTGGCCGGGTCCACGACTTCGATCTCTGCGTCTCCGACGGACTCCACCTCACCCTGAACGTCCGCCGCCCCAAGAGCGTCCGGCTGCATCGCCGCTTCTTCTGGATACATTTGCAAGATCAAATTTTGTATCTGGTTCTGCCCGGCCACAACGAGCGCGACCCGTTTACCAGTGCGAAATTCCACATCCTGGGTCGTCGCATAGTCCACCGGATCGGCCAGGGCCAAGCGGAGAGTTTTGCCCTGGAGACTTAAAGGTACGACCATTCGTTTGCGGCAAAAAGCAGCGGGTAGAAGAGATGCGACGTCATTGGAAACTTCTGGTAACTCTGCGCTCAGAAACTCGATTTGCATAGTCTTGGCGATTGCCGCGATCATGCTTTGTTCGTTTGCCAACCCCAGAGTTACAATGGCTTTGGAGAGAGAAATTCCTTCCCTCTTCTGCGCCTCTTGAGCGCGCAAGAGTCCCGAAGAATCGATGAGTCCTGCGCGAACCAGAAGCTCACCGATAGCCGATTCCCTCGCCATGCCTGCCCTTCCAATAGTTCCTGGGATCAAGATGCCTTGCTATTGACGCAAGTCCGATCCTGCCCCCAGAAAACTTAGGTGCATTTGGTGAGCCAATTTCTAATGTTGTGACGCAGGCTAACCGCCTAAACATCAATCATTTACGGCGATTCTAGAACTGCCTGGAGTCCTTCATGTCCCGGATTGAAACACGAAGTCCACTTTAGAACGTTGTGTAGGAGGCGCTGTGTAGGAGAGTGTGAGCCATGGAAGCCGTGCCTTGACGAGAAAACGTCACTGCGACACGGTAGTGTTTTCGCGTGGCCGCTGCCCTGAAACGCTTTCTCCCTTCCAAACACTATCAATCAGGGCCCTCTCTTAGGACGTAAAACCGCCGCCAGAGAAGGAAGGAATCCACATGGCCGTAAAAAGCACAAGCAGCGTCCCGGTTAGAAAAGTAACGGCAGGAGGCGCAGCGGGGGCCGTCACCGTCATTCTTGTTTTCGTCATCAACACCTACGTGTCACCCGCCAAGCCGTTGTCTCCCGAGATCGCATCGGCGATCACAACCGTGCTTTCCTTTGTCGCCGCCTACCTCGTCCCCCCAGCCACCTCGGACGGCGTCCTCCCCGCATAACCTCACTCCGACTGGGTGCAGCACTCCGCCCCTGTCATCCCGCCTGCTCGCCGATCAGAAACAACGTCGCTCTGGTTTCATGCTATTTCAGGATTTCGAGCACTTGAGGCGTGAACTCCGGGTGTGGCCCATCATCGGCATCGCGCCATGGTGCAACCCAGTCCACGCAGCACTCCTATGCAATCGAATGGACGTACAACAGTGGTATGCTCAAGCAATCCAAGGCTGCTTTCGCTGAGAACAAGCCTCTCAACAGAACGGCAAATCGCAGCAGGCTGCGGGAGAAAACAGTGGCCGGTCTGGCGAGCAGGCCTAAACAGTAGGCACTCAGGAGGAGCCCGATGCTATCTGACAGCGGCAGGATTCAGCAGATAGACAAGACCTTTGACAGTGATGTTCTTGAGGGCAAGTTCTCGAACCAATTATTCGTTCGTCTGGCTGCGCGGGGCAGGCGATTTACCAAGGTTGATTTCAAGCAGTCAATTTTTGACACCTGCTACCTGCGAAACTGCATGTTTGATTCATGTGATTTCACAGGATGCCGTTTCGTTGCAACCAGCTTCCACGGCTCGAAATTCTCGGGTTGCAAGTTTGAATACTCCACCTTTGAACGAACGCTGGTCGAT
>QHYL01000092.1 GCA_003224105.1 Acidobacteriota bacterium
GTCATTGTTTCGCCCGAAGATCACATGGTCACGCCCGAACCAGCCATGCAGTTTGCCGCCGCCGCTGGCGCGCCCTTGGTCAAATTGGATTCTCCTTGCGGCCACCTGAGCCCGGGCTGCATTTCCGTGGGACCAACGGTCGCCCGTTTTCTGGCTGACCCGGCATCCGTTCACAGCGAAACATTGCAGGAGGCCCCGAAGCACTAGGCGCTCCTGCCTCGGTCTCAGATTCTCACTTTGAGCCGGCAGAAAAGGGAACGTTGCCTGCCTGAGACGATTTCCAGTGCTGGATCTCTTGCGTCAGCTTCGGCCTGCCGTGCACAGATGGCCACAGAGCCTGCCATCTGAGGAAAAACAAAATCCGCCTCGATGATTGAAAAAAAAGAAGATGTTTGCTTTGACAGGTCTCGCAAAGCTTGCGGGAGACCCGCTTTCGAGCTTGCTAGGAGAGAAATGAAAAGTCTGACGGTTCTGGTACGAGCAATGCATATCTTGTCCGCAGGTCCGCGCACAAGACGGTTGCAAGCAGGGAAGCACGGTGCAAGCGGAGTCGAGAAGCCACAGGAAACCAGGTCACGCGAAGTGGCTCCTCGCCGCAAAGTGGGTTCCCTCGACCGCCAAGTCCCCGGAGGACACACCTCAAAAGTGCGCTGCAGGTCGAGATGCGTTGCAAGTTACGCCATTTTGCAAGTAGAACGTCAAGCCCAGGCCAAGGCCCAAGCTCAGGCCAAAGCAGAAGATTCCCTTGGGCCTCTCTGCCAAACTGGACCTCAGCTATCTTCCTTAGCGTTGCGCTCTTTGGTTTCACTGCGGCGATTCGCGCACAAGAAACTGCCGGCCATGAAGTTGCCGGCCCCAAAACGCCAAGCCAGGACGCGAGTGGCACGGTTTCCGGCATCGTCACTCTGCCCGGGAGCAACCAACCGGCAAGCCAGGTGGCCGTTAGCCTGAAATCCCACGCCGCCGGCGTCTTTCGCAGCGTGCTGACCGACTACGACGGCCATTTCGAGGTTTCCGGGCTTACCGCTGGAACCTACGACGTCACCATCGAGGAGCAGGGTTACCAGACCTACCGGAGTGCCGCCGAATTTGACGGATCATCGTTAAAGCTGGAGCTTCACCTGGCCCCGCTGGTGCCGCCGCCCGCCCAGAGCGCGAATACCGTTTCTGTGCGGGAACTGGCGATCCCCGGCAAAGCCAAAGAGGAGTACCGAAAGGGTCTGGTGAGCCTGGCCAAGAGGCAAATGGTGCAGAGCCTGAAGCACTTTGCAAGCGCCGTCCGCGCGTTCCCAGGCTACTTTGAAGCCCTCTACCATCAGGGAGTCGTGGAGACGGACCTGGGCCATCAGGAAGCGGCGATGCAGGATTTTCAAACGGCCGTCAATTTGAGCGGCGGGCGGTACGCCCGAGCGCAATTCGGGATTGGCTATCTGTACTATCTGCAAGGAAATCCGACGCAGGCGGAAAGCGTGACGCGAAGGGGATTGGAGCTCGACCCGGATTCTGCCGACGGCTATGTGATTCTGGGAATGACGCTTCTGCGGCTAAATCGCACCGATGAGGCGGAAAGAAGCGCTCGCGAAGCCCTTCTGCGCAACCCCAACAAGGCCGATGCCTACCTCGTGCTGGCGGACACTTGCGCCCGGAGACGGAATTATCAGGAACAAATTCAGGACCTGGACACTTACCTGAAGCTGGATCCGGCCGGCCCAGCCAGCAAGCGCGCACACGAAGTGCGAGAAGTCGCGCAGAAAATCCTTAACCGAACGCAGTCACAAGACGCGGTTCAGTAGCTCAGCCGCAAGGCAGGCTTTACGCTGCGGCGCGCTTTCGCCAGAAAAGGTAGGCAGGCAGGCCGATGGCAAACAGAACAATGGCCGCGGTAAGGTTTTGGAATTGACCAGGATCCCGGAACGCGGCATACACTGCGTTGCCAACGATGGCCGCCGCGGCGAGGACAAACAGAATTGGCGTCCACGGATAGCCCGGAACCCGGTAGGGAATGGGTTTGCTCCCGCTGGCGCGGCGAATCGGAAAAATAGCTGCGGCTCCGAGGCCGTAAAAAATCCAGCCGATGAAAATCACGCCTTCAATCAGTTTTTGGAACGAACCTAATTCGCCGGCACAGACCAGAACCGCCGACCACGCGCCCAGCGCAACAATGGCGAACACCGGCGTACGCAGCTGGACGTGCACGACCGCAAGTTTCTTGAAGAACAGGTTGTCCTTCGCCATCGCATAAAAAACACGCGGAGCCGTGAGGATGACGCTGTTCGCCGCGCTGAACGTGGAAACCAGAATCGTGAGCGCGACGATTTTGCCCGCCCACGGCCCGAGAACGGCGCTGACGGAAGTTGCTGCGATGGTATCGCTTGCCGCGGTGGCAGAAGGGCCGAGCGCGAAGAGATACGCAATGATAGCCAGGAGATAGAGTCCGATGAGAACCAGGGAGCCCATCAGAAAAGCGCGCGGAAAAGCCTTTTGCGGATCGATCACTTCTCCCGCGCTGTAGGTGCCGAATTGCCAGCCTTCGTAGGCCCACAGAACAGAAATCATCGCCACGCCAAAGCTGGAGAGCAGACTGCTGCCGCGCAGCGCGGCGCCCAGGGCCGGCGCAACTTCGCGCGCGTGGTGTCCAAGCGAGAGAAGTACTGCGCTCAGAATCACAATGACTCCGGCTTTGACGAGCGTGGTCCAGTTTTGCAAGTCGGAGCTTTTTCGCGTGCCCCAAACGTTTACGAAGGTTACGATGGCGATGACAACGACCGCAACAAGAGTTTGCTCTATGGGTGAAATCGGCACCACCCTCGCAAAATATTCGCTAAAGGCGCGCGCAAGCGCAGCGACGGAGCCGCTGGCAATCACAAGAAACAGACACCAGCCGTACAGGAACGCGGGCGCGCGGCCAAATCCGTCGCGGATATAACAGTAGAGGCCGCCGGCTTCAGGATTGCTTGCCGCCAGTTCCGCGTAAGTGAGAGCACCGAGAAGCGACAGCACGCCGCCGGCAATCCACACCAGCAGCGCGATGCCGACAGAGCCGCCCACCTGGCGCAATATGGGGCCGGGCGTGCGAAAAATACCGGAGCCGATGACAGAACCAATGAACAAAAGGAAGAGGTCGCGCCGTCGAAGTGTGCGGACGAGTTCAATCATGGAAGGGCGTGTGCGCGCCATTCTTCGGGGCGAGCAAGCCGAACGCATCATAACCGGAGATTTGGAGGCGTCAAGGAGAACTTGGAGGAAGGGAAATCGGGGAAGGCATGAAGCAGAGCACGAAAATAATCAGGGCCAGGAACGCCCAGAGCCGCCGGTTGGCATCCAGCGGAGCAGCATTGTAAACCGGCGGGATACGCAGAAAGCGCATCATAAGCAACAGCGTGCCCCAAATGTACCAACCCTCCCAGAAATGCAGCCAGCCGAGAGCAATCAAGCCGATGGGCAGCAGGAGAGAAAAAACACGGTGCGCGCGCGCGCTCAGCGAACGCAAAATGTGCCCGCCATCGAGTTGGGCCACCGGCACGAGATTGAGTGAAGTGACAAACAACGCCACCCAGGCGGCGCGGCCCACCGGCGGCAGCAGCAGCGCGTCGGGAGAAAGCCGTGGATGAAAAACCGCATCGAGAAGGCGCAGCAGGAGCGGCGTGCCGTAGATCAGCTCCGCGTTCGCCGGATTGGTAAGCTCAGGAACGAATTTCGCGTGGAGGACGCCGTAAAGCAACGCGGGAATGGCGAAGAGAAAACCCACGATTGGCCCCGAAGCGCCCACGTCAAACAGCGCGCGATTGGTGCGCATCGGTGAACGAATCATGATAAATGCGCCAAAGGTGCCGGCGAGGTTGGGGAAGGGAATAAAGAAAGGGTAGCTGGCGTAAAGATGATGGTGCCGGCAAGCGAAGAAGTGGCCCAGCTCGTGCGCGAGCAAGATTCCGAGCAACGTGGCGGCAAACGGTAAGCCCGCGAGGAGACCGGTGGGGTTTTTGTAGAAAAGCGTGAAGCCGCGCAAAAACGCACTTAGGGATGCGGCCTCATTGTGCGTATACGCGACGGCGAATTGAGTTCCCGCCACGAGACACGTGCACAAAGTAAGCAGGAAAAGGGCAACGGCAAGGACCAGTGATTTTGTCGACGGGCGGGGAGGAATCTGCGAGTAATACCATTCGCGGACCAGGCTGTTATTCCAATCCAGGCTTTCGGGGAGCGATGAGGGAAGCGCTTCTGGCAGTGGGGGTGTTGGAGTCACGAGGTCATTGGCTCTGCAAATGTGCGCAACATTTCATAGTACAGCATAGATGGAGAGGTTCCGGCTAGCGGGTAAAACCCGCTCAGACTGTGCGGTACGCGCCGGTGCCTCAGTAGCGAATCAACTTGCAACTAGACGACTTACGGGAAGTTAAGTGCGTGCGTAAAGTAGAAAGAATGAAAACACGGCCACTACGGCGCTTTGTCAGTTGTGGTCCCAGTCTGGCGATCGCGATGTTTGTTCTGAGCGTGGCTAATCCGCGCAGTGCTCCCCGTCAGGACTACCAAGTCCCGCACAACGATTGTGCCCTCAGCGAAAGCCTGGAGCCCACGTGCTTTTCGGTGGGCACGACCGACGTGGTCTCTAAACAAGAAAGCGCGACGTTGCATCGGAATTTCGAGGCCACGGCGTGGACAGATGCAGACCGACTTTTTCGTAGTGATCCCCGCTGGTTAGGCGGGGATGTTGCTTATTCGATTGACTTGGGCCGCGGGCGCGTACTCTGGCTCTTCGGCGACTCATTCATCGCGAGTAGACCTGGCAAGACACGCCCTCAATGGCGAAGTCTGGCTCTGGCCGGAGGATGGCGTCCGCCTCGGTGGAAAATTGTTGCTCTTTTTCGTCCGCGTTCATTCGGATAATAGCAAAGGCTCTCTTGGTTTCGCACTGGTTGGCTGGACGGCGTTCCTAGTGGAGAATCCAGATGGTCAACCCTCTTCCTGGATCATGCATAAGATCGCAACGCCACAAAGCGCCACGCGATTTATTGTCGGCTCGGGCGTGATCCGTGTTGGTGGTTTCCTATATGCTTTCGCTTCCGCGGAACCAAGCCACGATGATTATTTGCTGCGCTGGTCCTTGACCGCCGCCGAGGAAGGGAATTTGTCTTCGCCCCAGTGGTGGTGTGGGAGCGGTTGGGTTGAGCAAAGTAAACTCACACATTCGCCCGCACCAGCGATTCCAGAAGGATCGAACGAGTTCAGCGTGATTTGGGATTTGCGCCAGAACAAGTTTTTTGAAGTGGAGAGTTTGGGATTCGGTGCGTCTGACATCGGCATCCGCTGGGCGGATCGACTGGAAGGACCGTGGTCACAACCAGTGAAAATCTATCACCCACCCGAGTCAGATCGGCCCGACGCATTCGTCTACGCCGGTAAGGTGCACGCGGGACTTCATGGCGGTGACTTCGTCGTGACTTATGTTGCCAACAGTATGGATGACAAGATTCTCGCAAAAGACATGAGCATTTATTATCCGCGCTTTGTTCGATTGAACCTGCGCCAGCGCTAGTTGAGTCGTAGTGTTTGTGCCGGAGCATTGGCATACCTCGCGGCTTTGCGATGTTCGGCAGCGTGTTTCCTTGGTCCCTTCCAGCAATGGCGATGGCGCCGCACAATCCGTATCGTCAAGTAGCGGTAGGCGTTGGTTCTCTAGCAGGCTGCTGAAAAA
>QHYL01000093.1 GCA_003224105.1 Acidobacteriota bacterium
TTTTGCATCAGAGTCACGAGGGGCATCACCGGCGGTTCATCACCGCTTCGGCCAGATCCGCGAGTTGCTTCGCGGTGTATTCGTTGCCCTCCAGATTAGCTGCCACTCGCCCTTGGCGGTCGACGATCACGGTATGCAGCCCGTGGGTCAACAGGCCTTCATCCTGCCAGGAATTCACGCCGAATTCCCGGCATAGATTCTTCACGTCGGCGGAAGGCCCCGTGAGGAAATGCCAGCCTGTGGCGTCCTGGGTCCACGTGCGCGCGTAATCAGCCAGCGTCTCCGGCTGGTCATGCTCGGGATCGAAAGTAATAGTCAACAGCACGAGGTCCTTCCCCATCCGGCTCGCAAAGCGCCGATGGAGGACCCCGAAATTGTTGGACGCGCGGAAACAAAAATTGGGAAAAGGACATCTGGTGTAGATGAATGTAATCGCAACCACCTTGCCCTTTAACGCGGAAAGCTTGACGGTCTCGCGCTCTTGGTCGATGAAAGTGAAGTCGGGCGCGGCCTGGCCGGCCTGCAAGACTGGCGCATTGCGGGAAAGCGAAGAAGTCGCGGCATCGAGAATCTCTAATTGGCGCGCGGCCATGGGCTCCTGCGTGGCGTTTTCGTAAGCACGAATGTGAATCTGCCCGGCGTATGCCGCGTCCTTCCGCACCTCCAGCTTGAAGTCGATCAACATGCCGGGGTTCAGGCCATCGAGAGCCTTGGAATCACGCACCGATAATGTCATCACCATCGCTTCCATGTACCCGGGAATCGCTTGGCAGGAGACCTTGAGAGAAAGATGCTGGCGATCAGCAAAGAGGACCAGTCCCGATGCCGAATAGGTTTCTCCGAATAGGCGGGGAACAGCAAAGAACAGAGAAAGTATGAGCAGACATCCACGGCGCCGCATCGTTCGACTCACGTTTCTTACCCGCGATTCCCGCCATTCTAACGCGGATCCAGCCTGGACGATGGCGCGGATTCCGTTGACGCGAGATTCGAAGATCCGAGCCGAAACGGTTTCCGCGCAAGCTTGGTGTAGCTTTTCGCGAACTCTTTAATTTCAATGAACTGGTTCTTGTCTACATTCGTGAAACTCTGGCGGGAATTAGAGGCAGGCCACCACACTTCCAACTGTACAATCTTCGCCGATTTCCCCAAACCGATGTGCTGTTGTATGGGGTTGGCGCCGAAAGAGCCGCCGCTGCTGGCTGTGCGGTACACGGATCGCCGCCCGCGTCCTTCGTTTTCTACGGTCGCTTGGATGCGCGCCCCGATTCCCGCACGGTTTGACCTGACACCCGCGAGTTTCACGGTGATCCAGTCGTTGCCGTTTCCAGGATTTTCATACACTCGGAATTGATGCGCGTCTCCCGGTGTTGGCCCGCCAATCGATACCAATAGATCTTCCGTCCCATTGTTGCCCAAGTCTGCAAAAGCGACGGCATGGCCCTTGTGCAAATCGCCAGTGCCGGAGGATGCCGTGATGTCCACAAAATCCTTTCCCTCGCGGTTGCGAAGAAGCATTTTGGGAGCGAGCGCGCCGTACTCAGGGCCGCCGGTGGCCAAATAAATGTCCGGATACCCATCATTATCAACGTCCCCGAAATTTGCGCCCATAGGCACATTGATCTTGTTCAAGCCTGCTTCTGACGTAACGTCTTTGAAAGGCCCATTGCCCAAGTTGCGGTAGAGCTTGAAGGTCTCGGCGTTCGTGGGAAGTCCCATGTAGCTCCGCATCGTTTCATCCAGCGAAAAAAAGTAGGTGGTCACTAAAATGTCGGGCCAGCCATCATTGTCGTAATCGAAGAACCAGGTTGCAAAATTCTGCGATTGCGGCTGGTGTACTCCTGCCGGCTGCGAAACCTCCGTAAAAGTGTTGTCGCGATTGTTGTGGTAAAGAAAGTTGCCGCCGTAAAGATTCGAGACATAGAAGTCCACGTAGCCGTCGTTGTCGTAATCCGCCGCCGTGACTCCTTTGGTAAACGCGATTTTGTTGATGCCAGAAGCCGCGGAAATGTCTTGGAAGGTCCCATCCCCTTTGTTGAGGAAAAGCTGGCTCGGGCCGTTTTCGTTGCCGACAAAGAGATCGAGGAGCCCATCATTATTAATGTCCGCCCACACGGCGGTTTGCGTGCGAGTGGCAGGCTCGGCCAGGCCTGCCTGACGGGTAACGTCGGTAAATGTTCCGTCACAGTTGTTACGCAAAAGCGATTTGCGCACGGGGAATTCCCATGCGCCGCGCAGTACGAGCAGATCCATGCATCCGTCGTTGTTGTAATCGGCCTGAACCATGTTCAGCCCGCCCAGTTGACCGGATAGCCCCGCCTGCGCCCTGCGGTCCGTAAATGTACCGTCTCCATTGCTGTGAAAGAATCGCAGCGGCTGGCACACATCGTAGCTGGACACCACAACGTCCAGCAGGCCGTTATTCTCGAAATCGTCTACAACCACGCCGCCCGCCATCGAAGTGAAATTCAATCCCGCTGCGGGCGCTACATCCGCGAACTTCTTGAAATCTTCCCTGCTCGCAAAAACGGACGGCGAGATCAAATACTTGTGAGGTACCCCTGCAGGATATTTTCCCAGCGTCATATAGGCGAGATTCAGCAGCCACTTTACCTGTACCGCATCCGGCCGTTCGGGTGCGAGCTCCAGATATTTCGTAAAGTACTCGATAGCTTTTTCCGAATCGCTTGTCTGCTGGTAGCAGAAGCTTGTTCGCGGAGGAAAAGTACACCGGTCGAGCGGATTGCGGTAAATGTCGTTTTCCATCTCCGATTTATGTAAATAAGCCACGCCAAGAACTTCCGTCAATTGCGGCACACCTGCCGGCACATTGGTGGCCGCGAGCCGGTAAGCCGCTTGCCACTCCTTGGTCGCAGCATCCATGTTGCCTTGATAAGCCTGAAGTTGCGCTAATCCGTAGTGCGTCTGAATCGCATCGTAAGGCGTCGTAGCCGCCATCTTCCCGGTATCGCCCAGTGTTCTTTCCATCGCCTTAATCCCTTCCGCGAGCGACTGCTTTCGAACCGCGCACACCTCCTGCAGATCCTGCTCCCACCCAGCCGGCTTGGGAAACTTTTGGAAAAGCATATCGGCCAAAACTTGCCCTGCCACATCCGCTGGATATTGAATCGCGCCTTTTCCCGCCAGATGAAGATCGCGATTCGGTCCCATCCCCTGCCCCGCTGCGCCCAGATTCGCGGGAACAGGCGCGGCACCGTTGCTTTGCCCCTTCTGTTCTTGCTTCCTGCTCAGCAGCTTCACGATGACAAACCCTGTGGGCACCTTCACGATCCCGCTGACTTGCCCCGCCTGCTGTGACTCGACCGCCACTCGCAATTCCGGGCGCAACGACGAAGCATCTGCTTCACCGACATAGCCCCCACTGCTCTCGTTCGGATCAATCGATAATTCCTTGGCAACGTCGGCGAACTTGGCCCCTCTTTTCAGCCGTTCCAGCGCCTCTTCCGCCTTGGACTCCGTGTCGAGCACGATCACTTGCAAGCTAACTTGCACTCCCGAAGACTCCTGCGCAGGAACAGGCAGTCGCTTCCATCCCGCATAGGACGCATAGCAAAAGAGCAAGACTCCTAGAGCAGTGATGACCTTGGTCGAGCGAGCTGAGGTGCCCGGGAAGGCTCGAGCGATCCCTCCCATCAGTTCTTTTCTTTCGTTTCCGTAGGACTCGAAACGCCTTTCGTCAGTTTTGCGAACCCTTCCAGCGCCGCTTGCACCTGTTCCGCGTACGGCCCATTCGGCTCCAACTGCAAGTATCTCTGGTACGCTTCGACCGTCCCCGCGGGGATAACGTAAACCATCTTGCCGCCTTCCGGCTTGCTCGTGATGGTGTTCGTCAAGGCGTCGCCTAAAAGTTTCCACGCCAACGCATCTTGCGGGTTGAGTTGCGTCGCCTTTTGGAGCGGCGCAATCGCCTCCGCCAGCTTTCCATTGTTCGTCAGCACAATGGCGATGTTCTTGTAGCAACCCTCTTGCGTGTTCTTGGCCGCGGGATCCACGGTCAGAATCTTTTCGCATGACGCGGCCGCTTCCGGCATCTTGCCCACCTGCGCAAAATCCGTTCCAAGCTCCATGTACGTCCCCGCCGCAGGCTTCAGGATGGCGGCTTGTTGCAGCATGGTTATCGCCTCTTGATGCTCTCCTAGTCCACCGTAGGCGATGCCGAGATTGCTCAAAATTACGGGCACGTCCTTGTCTTGCACCAGCATCTCAACGGCTTTCTGCTGGCTCACTAGCCCGTTCCGTATCACTCCAATTAAACCAATCACGTGGAGGCCACTCTCATCCCTCACTTTGGTCTCTTCCAGCGCCTGCTCATATTCCGTAATCGCCATCTGATAATCCGCTTTCATCTTGGTCAGCAGCGCCGGCCGTTGGTCGGTCGATGCTGTCTGGAGTTGTTGCCGAATCGCTTGAGCATCCTGCATGGCACGATTGCCGCTTGCGAAATGCGGCTTCATCAAATCCGATCTCTTCACGGCCTCTTCCCGCGTCTTACTCGCCGTCTTAATGTCCGTCTCCTGCACTTGCGCAAAGAGCGGTGGTAACAGGATGATTTGCAGCGCCAGCGCGCCGACTTTCAGTAGCAATCGGCTCACAAAAATTCTCCTTTCTCATGCGATAGGTCTCGCGCGCATTATGTCGCAAAGCGGCCTCGTCAGCCACTGGATCCATGTCCGTTTTCGCAAATCCCGTAGAGGCGGCCTTCAGCCCGGCTCTTCTCGAGTTAGCACTGGCTTTGTTGACACGCTGGTTCGGAGCGCACCTGTCCAAACCTGTCATCCCGAATCCCCGCGCCCATCAAAGA
>QHYL01000094.1 GCA_003224105.1 Acidobacteriota bacterium
TTCCTGTTATACTGCTCCTTTCCCATGAGAGCGAAATCGCGACGAGCAGGGCCCGCGAGCAAGAAAACTATGGAAGCGAGCAAAATCGCTCACGCGGATCTTCCGACGCGCTACGGCCGCTTCACGATCTTTGGTTTTCAGGGCCACGGCAAGAAAGAGGAGGCTGTAGCGCTCGTCCGTGGAAACTTGAACGGCAAGACTGCGCCGCTGGTACGTGTGCATTCGCAATGCCTCACCGGGGATGTGCTGGCGTCTCTGCGCTGCGATTGCCGCTCGCAGCTCGAGCTATCGCTGAAGAAAATCGGACAAGCGCCTTCGGGAATTCTCCTCTACCTTCCACAAGAAGGCCGCGGAATCGGCCTGATGAACAAGCTCCGCGCTTACCAGCTGCAGGACGGCGGGATGGATACGGTGGAAGCAAACGAAAAGCTGGGGTTTGCCGCGGACGCCCGCGAATATGATTTTTCCGCACAAGTCCTGAAGAAATTAGGTGCCAAGCGCATCCGCCTGCTTTCGAACAACCCCGAAAAAGTTCGCCAATTGGAAGACGCGGGCATTCAAGTGGTCGAGCGCGTGCCGTGCCAGCCGCGCGTCTCAAAAATCTCGCGCGCGTACCTGAAGACCAAAAAACGCAAAATGGGACATTTGCTCGAAGGCGTGTGAAAGCAAGACTCCGACGGCTTAGCGCAGTGTCGCCAGGTCAAACTCGGCAACGGTGCGCTGGCCATCTGGTGTAAGGACTACAACCTCGATGTTGTCCGACGCGAGATCATCCCCATCATAGTGCAGAACAACGTCGAAGCCGTAAGAGGCGCCGCCAACCGTGTAGCCACGGAAGACCGGTACACCGGAAATCTCCAGGGGCTCGATGAGCCTGTCCTTTTGCCAAAGCTGCACCTGAAAACCCTGCCAGCCGCTGGAATGAGCTCGAGCATCCTGCCCGAGCTTCAGTTTCCGGCCATCCTTTTGCGTCGCGGCTTGGGCATAAGTGTGCTGGGAGTGCGTATCCGTGAAAAACACGCGCACCCTGAGGCGAAAAACATCACCACGATCGCGGTACTCCTGCGCCGCCTGCTGCGCGCTATAACCGAACGTGCGCTGCCGAGAGAGGTCCACGGCCTCCGCGTAAGGAGTGAACAGCTCGATTTCAGAAACATAGAGGCCCGATTTTGGCATAGGGAGACGGCGGCGGTAGGTCTCCAGGAATCGAGTGGTTTTCTCGTCGTTCCGCTGGCCGAGGAAATAAGCTTCGCGCACAGCCTCGTCAGATAGATTTGCGCCGAAAACCGCGGATGGTGGCCAAACAAGAAGAATTGCTCCAAGCGCGGAAATGAAAGAACTGGTGGGAGTGCGAAGCATGAGGGCCTCCGGCAACAACATTTAATCTAGCACATGCGATTTTGCTTTGCGCGGGTCCATCGGGCTTTCGCTACTACGAGGTCCGCCAACATTCCCGCCTCAGCTCTAACCGTCTGAAGTTTTCATCCGCCGCCTACGAATTGCACGATTTCGTAGCGGTCGCCGGGACGGATGCTGGTTTTCTGCCATTCCGGACGGGAAAGAATCTCAAGATTGCGTTCGATGGCCACCCGCCCGGGATCCAAGCCCATTTCGTGAAGCAAATCCGTGACCGTGGAGCCCGGCTTTGCCGCGCGTTGTTCTCCGTTGACCGTAATCGTAACCATAAGTCTGCAATCCTCACCAAAATCTCTAGCTGGCCGACGGCACGCGAGGCTTGGCGCGCAATTGAAACCGCAAATGACCGCGGCCCTTCCCCTTGGATGCCTCAACAACCAGCGCTACCTCGGGACCGGCCAGCGGCGGCATTTCAAATTCGAGCTTCGCGCGCCCGAGCATGTTGGTTTCCGAAGAAAACGCAGCCGGCTCCGCAGCGCCCTCCACGCGAGCCATCACCGTGGCGTGTTCGACGGGCTTGTTCGCATGATCGTTCACCGCAATTCGCAATGATGCGTGCTTGCCGGTGAGCCAGGTTTTAGCGTTGAGCAACTCCAGTTGTAGATCCGAACCTGCTGTGGCCGAAGCTCCCACCGTGGTTTGAGGCGCAGCCGCTTTGCCACCGTTCCCACCGCTGAGCTTCAGTTTGCCGGAGCGAATCTCGTCCACGACGCCGCGATGCTGCGTGTCCACGCGAAGCCTCAAAGCCTGCTCGCGATCCGAATTGAGCGGAAGCAAATCCGAGAAGCTGTTGGTACGCCGATAAAGCACGCGTCCGCGCAGGTAAACCGTCGTATCAATCAGCGCCTGCGCAGCTCCGCGCTCTTCCGTCTGTACGTGGTACGTATCGCCCGCGATCGTCACGTTGGAATTGTGGCCAAAAGCCATGTCAATATTCACTCCAGCTTGAGGGCCGGCGAGGGCAACCTCGCAGAAATCTTTCCGCTCGAATTGACCGAGCGGCTGCTAAACCGTATTATAGCAATTTGACTATGACGGATTCCGGCTTACATACCTATGCTCCACTTCTCCTACACCTGCTGATCGCCTTTGGGCTCGCCGGGGGATTGACAGCGCTTTCAGTCTTGGTGGGATGGCGGCGCCCCAGCCGGGCCAAGCAGCAAGCCTATGAATGCGGCATGGAGCCCACAGGGGACGCGCGGGAGCCCTTCTCCGTAAAGTTTTACCTCGTGGCGATGGTTTTCATTTTGTTCGACGTGGAAGCCATCTTTCTGTACCCCTGGGCCTACATCTTTCGCAGTTTACGCTGGTACGGCTTTGTGGAGATGATGATCTACATCGCCGTTCTCCTGGTCGGTTATCTCTATCTTTGGAAAAAGGGCGCGCTGGACTGGCATAAATAGCAATTGACAGCGCTCGTGGGATTGAAATTGTGACGGAGTCTTCCAGCCAAAAAGCTAATGTTGTTGTCGAGTGCTTGCGATCGTGGAACCAACAAGCCGTTGAGGAAGTTATTGAATTCCGGGGCGAAACGACCGTCGTAGTGCCACGAAACTTGCTTCGGGCCGCAGCGGAGCGCTGCCGTGCCGATTCCAAGCTGCACTTCAACTTGCTGACGGACGCCACTTGCGTGGACCGCTACCCCGTTGAGCCGCGATTCGAGCTGAACTACCACCTGGTGTCCATCCCCAGACGCGACCGGGTGCGCTTGCAAGTGCGGTTGACTGGCCAGGATCCCGTCGTGGATTCGCTCGTGCCAGTTTGGCCCGGCGCTAACTGGCTGGAGCGCGAGATCTTCGACCCCTCTTCAAGAAGAGCAGCATGTTATGACAACCGTAGAAACCGCCACCGGCGCAGCAAAGACGATGGTCCTCAACATGGGCCCTCAGCACCCGTCCACACACGGCGTGCTGCGCATTTTGCTGGAACTCGACGGCGAAACCGTTGTGAAAGCAGTTCCGGACCTCGGGTATCTTCACACGGGCATTGAAAAATCCTGCGAAGATAAAACTTACTCGCAAGCTATCACCCTCACTGACCGCATGGATTACCTGAATCCGCTGGGTAACAACCTCGTTTACTGCCTGGCCGTGGAAAAGCTGCTTGGCCTCGAAATACCCAAGCGCGCGCAATACATCCGCGTGTTGATGGTCGAGCTGCAAAGAATTTCCTCCCACCTGGTGTGGCTCGGAACGCATGCCATCGACCTGGGAGCCATGTCGGTATTTCTCTATTGCTTCCGCGAGCGCGAAGAAATCCTGAAGATTTTCGAAATGTTCACTGGACAGCGCATGATGACCAGCTACATTCGCATCGGCGGTGTGGCCCTCGACCCGCCCGCAGGCTGGCGGCAGGCGGTGCAAAAATTCTTGAACATGATGCCCAGCCGCGTGGATGAATACGAGACGCTGCTTACACAAAATCCCATCTGGATGCGCCGCACGAAGGACATCGGCTACATTTCGGCGGAAGACGCGATTGCCTTGAGCATGACCGGCCCAACGCTGCGCGCCGCGGGCGTGGCGTACGACAATCGCAGAGTCTTCCCCTATTCCAGCTATGAGGAATTCAACTTTGACGTGCCGACGCGCACCGAATCGGATTGCTACGCGCGATACCTGATTCGCGTGGCAGAAGTGCGCGAGAGCCTGAAAATCGTCCGCCAGGCGATGGAGAAAATCACCGACGAAGGACCGATCAAAGCGGAAGCGCCGGGGATCATCCCGCCGCAGCGCGAGAAAATGAAGACGGAGATGGAAGCGCTCATCTACCACTTCAAGATTTTCACCGAAGGGTTTTCGCCGCAGCCGGGCGAAGCATTCGTGGCCGTCGAATCGCCGCGAGGCGAACTGGGATGCTTCGTGGCCAGCGACGGCTCACCGAAGCCGTTACGCGTACACTTCCGCTCGCCTTCGTTCATCAATTTGCAGGCGCTGCCCAAGCTCATTAAAGGTCAATTGATTGCCGACGTAATCGCTTGTATTGGCACGATTGACATCGTGCTTGGAGAAGTCGACAGGTAGCCATGGAACTTTCCCCCAAACTCTCGGCCAAATTCGAGAAGCTGCAAACCAGCTACCCGCAGAAGCGTAGCGCCCTGATCCCCATGCTGATGTATGCGCAAGACGAATTCGGCTACATCAGCGGCGATATGATCGCCGAAATCGCACGCCGCCTGGACTTGAACAACGTGCAGGTCGAAGAAACGCTGGCTTACTACTCGATGCTGCGCCGCAAGCCCATGGGCAAGCACCACGTGCAAATCTGCACCAACGTGGCGTGCATGCTAAAAGGTGGCTACGAAGTGCTCGACCGCGCGAAGAAGCGCCTGGAGATCGGTCACAAGGAGATCACGCAGGATGGCGTGTTCTCGCTCGAAGAAGTCGAGTGCATCGGCGCTTGCACCGGCGCGCCCGCCATGCAGGTGAATTACGACTTCTACGAAAACCTGACGCCCCTCAAATTTGACCGCATCATCGAGGATCTCGACGCGGGCAAGCACCCTAAGCCGGAGCCAGTAATTTCCGGCGCGCTGCACGACAGGCACGTTCTCGAGACACCGCTCATCAGCCGCCGCTGGGGCATGAAGGATTCGCACAAGCTCGATGTCTACCTAATGCAAGGCGGCTACAAAGCGATGGAAAAAGCGCTGAAGGAAATGACGCCGGACTCCATCATCGAAGAAGTGAAGAAATCCAGCCTGCGCGGACGCGGCGGTGCGGGCTTTCCAACGGGAATGAAATGGTCCTTCGTTCCCAAGGATTTACCGAAAGCGAAGTACGTCATCTGCAATGCGGACGAAAGCGAGCCGGGCACCTGCAAAGACCGCCCACTCATGGAAATGGATCCGCACCAGTTGATCGAAGGCATGGTCATCGCGGGCCGCGCCATCAACTCGCACCAGGGATTCATTTACATTCGCGGCGAATACCGCTACGTCCTGGACATCGTGGACGCCGCCATTGCCGAAGCGTATTCGGCCGGCTATCTCGGCAAGAATATTCTGGGCACCGGCTTCGATTTCGACCTGCTGATTCACACCGGCGCGGGCGCCTACGAATGCGGCGAAGAATCCGCGCTGATGGAATCGCTCGAAGGCAAACGCGGCTACCCGCGCATCAAGCCGCCGTTTCCCGCGGTCGTCGGACTGTACGGCTGTCCCACCATTATCAACAACGTGGAAACGCTGAGCGCCGTGCCGTCCATCATCCGCGAAGGCGGCGAAGTTTACGCCAACCGCGGCACGCCGAAAAACGGCGGAACGCGCATGCTGTGCGTCGCAGGGCATGTGCGAAAGCCTGGAATCTACGAAATCCCTCTCGGCATGAACATGAAGAAGTTCATTTACGAAGTGGCGGGCGGCATCGCGGACGGAAAAAAACTCAAAGCTGTGATTCCCGGCGGAAGCTCCTGCCCATTGCTCACTGCCGACGAAATTGACATCCCCATGGATTACGACTCGCTCGCCAAGGCCGGCTCAATGCTCGGCTCCGGCGGCATGGTCGTGATGGACGAGGACACCTGCATGGTGGACATGACTCGCCGCATCATGCACTTCTACGCCCATGAATCCTGCGGCTGGTGCATCCCCTGCCGCGAAGGGACCACCTGGCTGCGCAAGACCCTCGAGCGCTTTCACGCCGGTCTCGGTCGCGAAGAGGACATCGACCTCATCGCTGACCTTGCGAAAAACATGCTGGGCCGCACGTTCTGCCCCCTCGGTGACGCCGCAGCGATGCCGACCATCAGCATCATGAAAAAATGGCGCAACGAGTTTGAAGATCATTTGAAAGGGCGTTGCCCCTACAAGTCCGCGGGAGCGCTCGTTGGCGCCAGGTAAAAAGAGAAAACGCAAAGGGGCGCGTTAGAAATTCATGGCAGACCAGAAACTCATCAAGCTCAAGGTGAACGACCGCGAAATTCAGGTGCCCCAGGGCACGCTGGTCATTGAAGCGACGCGGCGGCTGGGCACCGAAGTGCCCTCCTTCTGCTATTACCCCGGGCTGTCGCTCCAGGCTGCTTGCCGCATGTGCCTTGTCGAGGTCGAGAAGGCGCCCAAGCTGCAAACCGCCTGCACGCTCGTCGCTACGGACGGCATGGTCGTTCGCACCGACACCGACCAGGTCCGTCAGGCGCGCAAGTACATGCTCGAATTTCTCCTCGCCAATCACCCGCTCGACTGCCCGGTCTGCGACAAAGGCGGCGAATGCGAACTCCAGGACATGGTCTTCCGCTATGGCGCGGACTCGAGCCGCTTCGTCGAGGAAAAAATCCATCGTCCCGAAGAAAAGTGGTCCGAACTCGTTTATTACGACGCCCCACGTTGCATCTTGTGTTTCCGCTGCGTCCGCGTCTGCGACGAAGGCATGGACGTCAAAGCCCTTGGCGTGGGTATGCGCGGCGCGAACAGCGTGATTATCCCGAACCGCGGCGATCACCTCGATTGCGAAGAGTGTGGCATGTGCATTGACATCTGCCCCGTGGGCGCTCTGACCAGCGGCACGTATCGCTATAAGACGCGTCCGTGGGAAATGCAATACGTGCCAACCGTTTGCGCGCATTGTTCCAACGGTTGCAAGACTACGCTCAGCATCCGTAATCACGAAATCCTTCGCGCGAACAACCGCGACCTCAGCGGCATCAACAAGGATTTTCTCTGCGTAAAGGGCCGTTTCGGTTTCGATTTCACCAATCACCCGGAACGCATCCGCCAGCCGCTCGTTCGCAAAGGCGACAAGCTGCTCCCTGTCTCCTGGGAAGAAGCCGCGCAAACGGCAGCCGCGAAGCTGAAGGCCGCGTACGACCCCGGCGGCAAGGAATCCATTGGGTTCATCGGCTCAAATCGCACTTCCAATGAAGAAAATTACCTGCTTCAGCGTTTGGCCCGCGCGACGTTCGGAACCAACAACATCGATCATCACCGCACCGCCGACTACGCGGGCCTCATCACTGCTCTCGGCGATCGCGCCGCCGATTCCCTCCTCACCATGGAACAGCTCTATCAATCCAAAGCTGTGCTGGTAATTGGCAACGATCCTTCGAACCAGAATCCGTTGGTCGCATGGCAGATTCGCAGCGGCATCCGCCATTTTGGCACGAAGCTGTTCCTCATCAATTCGAACGAAATCAAGCTGAAGCGCAAAGCGAGCCAGTTCGT